>JAEEHG010000015.1 GCA_016280695.1 Solobacterium sp.
CAGGCAATCCCCGGCAGGATCACGGTTTCACCCGGATCCAGGAAGGTATTCATGGCTGCCCACAGGGCCCCGGTGCCCCCCGGGGTTGCGATGACGGTGCGGTGCAGGGTGCGGACATGGTCTTCCAGCACCCATGCGGCTACAGCCTCACGGAATGACGCATTGCCGGTAAAGCTTTCGGCATAGCGGGCTTTTGACCGGGCGGCCATCGCGTCAAAGTGCTCATAAACAGACGGAAAGGCGATGATCTTCTGCTGATCATCGCACAGGGCTCCAATGCTTGCCTGCACGACAAGGTCACCGTTGACCTCACGGTCATGGCGGGCCCGGGCGGCAGTGGCAAATGAAATATCAGCCAGCGGTGTCAGATCCGCGGACGCTCTGTGAAAACGCACGGTTATTCTCCGCCTTCCGTAAACAGGTAAGTACCGATGCGGACCATGTTGGAACCGCAGTCGACAGCGATCGGATAGTCGTCGCTCATGCCCATGGACAGGTAACGGATCTGATCAGCCCCGAATTCCTTCTGCAGGCTGAGGAACAGTTCATGTCCCTGTTCGAAGATCCGGCGGATTTCCGCTTCGTCCTCAGTGTGGGGACCCATGGCCATAATGCCTTCGATTTTCACATACGGGTATTCCCGGCAGGCCCGGATGAATTCCACGGCTTCCGCGGCTGCCAGACCGGTTTTGTTTTCATCTTCCAGGGCCAGATGGAACTCGGCAAAGCACGGCATCACCTTGTTGATCCTGGCACATTCCTTGTTGATCTCCCTGGCCAGTTTCAGGGAATCGAGGGACTGGATGCGGGCAGCGTAAGGAGCCAGCTGGCGGACCTTGTTGGTCTGCAGGTGACCGATCATCTGCCACTGGATATCATCGGGCATGACCCGGGCTTTGGCAGTGAGGTCCTGGACGTGGTTTTCCCCGAAGATCCGCTCGCCTGCCGCATAGAACGGCATGATTTCCTCAACGGAATGACGCTTGGTGACAACACACAATTCAGCCTTTCCGGCAATGATTTCCTTAACTTTATCGTAATGTTTCATAATCTTTACCACCCCGCAAAATTATAACATCAGACATGCTATAATGACACTGGTTTGGAAGTGATGGGGATATGAATCATAAGGAATTATTCAACGGTGTCTGGAAGGTACTGCTGGTTGCCGCCCTGGTAATTGCCAGCATCAGTCTGGGCATGAATATCATGCGGATCCGGCTCGAGCGGCACAATGCCGCGGAGCCGTCCTCGCCTGCGGCTGCGCAGGAGGAAGTGGCCGTGATCAACGTACTCGCCGCCGGGCGGGCGTATTACGGTCTTTATACAGAGAATAAAGATGATTACTGGTCCAATTTCTCAGGCTTGGCCGAGACGGTGGCCAATTACGACCTGGCAGCCTACAGCCAGCAGACGCTGATCGGCACGGAAGTACCGTGGCAGTTTGCCGAAGCCGCCACCGGGATCGGTTTCAACCTGATCGGTCTGGCTGACCCGCATGTCCTGGCCTACGGCAAGGCCGGCATTGACAGCTCCATGGATTACTGGCTGGACAATCCGGATGTCCTGGCCAACGGCACGTTTGTCAGCACCGACCGGCGGAACCTGATCCCGACCATCCGCACGGGGGAAGTCACGGCCGCGTTCCTGTCCTTTACGGATGACATGAACCATGATATTCCGGAACAGGAGCAGTACCTGGTCAATGTGTACGATGATGAAAAGAGCCCGGCCCAGGTGGCCAAGGCAGCCCAGCAGGCAGATGTCGTCATCGTTGAGATGTGGTGGGACGGCGAAGACGGAAAACTGCCGAGCGAACGGCAGCGCACCATTGCCAAAGCTCTGGCGGATGCCGGTGCCTCGGTGATCGTCGGCAATGCGCCGGATGCCATCCAGCCGGCCGCCTGGATCGATGATACGCTGATCTTCTACTCAATGGGCACAATGATCAGCGACAGCCCGGAGGATGAAAACCGTCTGGGAGTCATCGGTGCCGTAACCATCACAAAGACAACCCTGGGCTCCCGCAAGAAGGTTGAATTGACCAACCCGCGGGTGGACCTGGTTCTTGCCGTGGAAGACGGAACGGGCGGCTACCGGACCGCACTGCTGAGAGACCTGAGCCCCGGTGAATATGATGTCAGCAAAATCAAAACCGCAGAATACATGAAGATTCTGCAGCTGATGGATGATTCCATCCGGATCGGCGGGCTGGAATAATCAGTCCTGTTTCTCCGGTTCGGGTTTATTCTGCGGCACGACCAGCTGGCGGCGCTGCAGGAACGGCAGTACCATTTTGAATATCAGATAGAGAAGCGTGATCTCGACCGGCAGCATGACCGTGTTCTTGATCACGCTTTTTCCGGCATAGTAAATATAGCCCTTGGAGTACAGCATGCTGGACCAGAGGGATCCGAGCAGGACATTGATCAGATAGTTGACCGATGCCTTGGCCCCGATGATGGCCGGCAGGGTAATGCGGCGCCGGTAGAAGAACAGGCCGTAGAACAGTTCCCCGAGCATGGCTGATATCGTGTAGCCGATGAAGAACGTGCCGCTGGGCCGGATCATGAAATTGACAGTGTTGGACACCGCCCCGCTGACCATGCCTGCCACCGGCCCGACCACTGCCGCTTCCACCGAAGTGATCATATAGCCGAAGTTGATGCGCAGGGTTTCCGACAGGGGAATGGAAAAGTTTGCCAGGACCGCCTTCAGGGCAATCATGGTGGCCATGATGGCAAGATATTTGGTCTGCCGCAGTTTGACGGCGGAGGATCTCCAATATTCCTTTGTAAACATAAAAGCCTCCTTTCTCACCGAGTTATGTGAATCAGGAAGCCGTTTTCTTCACGTATTTCCGGGAGAGGGGAACCTACCGCAAGCCATGCTTTTCGTCCGTCGGCTTCCCATTTCCGGCAGCACTTAACGCAGGGTCCCTTGATTTGATTTCATACTAACAATCCGTACGGGCAACGTCAATACTGAGGTTTTCAAAGCGGCTGAAACAGTGTAAGATTTTCCCGTATGACTGTATTGTGCAGCAGTGTCAATTCACCTGAAGAAGCCCGCCGGATGCTGGCGGCAGGTGCCGATGAAGCCGTCCTGGCGCTGCGCGGCTGCTGTTTTTCTGCCCTGACGGAACAGGCGCCGGAGAAGCTGAAGGATATTCCCGCGTTTTCGGTTCTGCTGAACCGGCTGTTTTTTCCGTCTGAAAGCGAAAAGGTAGAAACAACGCTGGCGGCGCTGCGGGAAATGCCGGGCCTGCGGTTTATTTACTTCTCCGATCCGGCTGTGGTGCCGGCGGCAGAACAGCTCGGCATGAAGGAGAAACTGATCTACCGGCCGGAAACACTGCTGACCAGCCGGGCGGACGCGCGCTGGTGGCAGAACCGGGGCATCCATGGCGTCAGTGTCTCCCCGCTGCTGACCGAGCAGGAAGTAAGGGATATCCTGCCGGCGGCGCGGTGTGAGCTGACCATGCACGGGTATCTGATGATGACGGTATCTCGACGGCCGCTGCTTTCAGCCTGGGCGGAATACCGGCATCGGGATCTTGCCATGAAAGAAAAGAAATTCCTGCTGCGGGAAGAGAAACGGCAGGAGCACATGCCGGTTTTTGAAAGTGAAGCCGGGACGATGATCTTTACGGATTTCATCCAGGAATCCTTCGGCTATGCCGGGGAATTCGCGGCCGCAGACCGCTTTTACATTGACGGTACATTTCTGAACGAAGACCTGCTGGCGGATACGGTAACTGCCTACCGGCAGATCATGACCGGCGCAGACGCGGCGTCAGTATCGGCGGAATATATGAAAAGATGGGGGGACATGCCGTTCTCCACGGGCTATTATGGACAGAAAACGATTCGCTGAAAAACCGGAACTGCTGGCCCCGGCGGGTGATCTGGCCCGGGCCATGACGGCTGTCCGCTATGGCGCCGATGCGGTCTATCTGGGCGGGCCGCAGTTTTCACTGCGCTCGCGGGCTTCCAACTTCACGCTGGAAGACATTGCCGAGGCATGCCGGTTTGCCCACGAACACGGATCGCATGTCCATGTGACCGTAAACATGATTCCCCACGAAGAAGACTATGACGGTCTGAAGGAATATCTGGCACGGCTGCAGGACATCGGGGTGGATGCCCTGATTATCGCGTCCCCGGCCGTTATGGAACTGGCCGGGAAGTATGCGCCTAAATCGGAGATCCACTGCAGCACGCAGATGAGCGTGACCAATGCCGGGGCCGCCCGCTTCCTTTACGACACGCTGAAGATCGACCGGGTTGTACTGGCCCGGGAGTGCACGCTGGACGATGTGCGCCGGATCACGGCGGACAGCCCGGTGGATACAGAAGCTTTTATCCATGGCGGCATGTGCGTGAGTTATTCGGGCCGCTGTACCTTGAGCAACCGCATGACCCTGCGGGATGCAAACCGGGGCGGCTGCGCGCAGAGCTGCCGGTGGTTCTATCACCTTTATGACGGCAGCGAAGAAATCAGCACGGAAAACAGCCTGTTTACAATGGGATCAAAGGATCTCTGCGCCGTACAGGAAATCGCCGCGCTCTGGGAAGCCGGCGTGCGGTCATTCAAAATCGAAGGCCGCATGAAGACCGAGTATTATGTTGCCTCGATTGTTTCAGGTTACCGGCATCTGCTCGATGACCTGCACGAGCACAATGGTATACTGGCCCCGGAGCGGCTGGAGGCCCACCGGCGGGAGATCATGAAGGGTGAAAACCGGGCGGTCTGGAACGGCTTTTACGGCGGTGTCAGGGGCGCGGAAGGGCTCATATCGGATCTGAAGGCCGGCAATGATGTCAACCATGACTTCCTCGGCACCGTGGCAGATTATGATCCGTTTGCGGGAGCGATGACCATGGTTACGCGGAATCCGTTTGATCTTGGCGAGGCTGTGGAAGTGCTCAGCCCGGGACAGGAAAACCGGGTGTTCCGGATCAGTGAAATCAAAAATGAGAACGGGGAATA
>JAEEHG010000128.1 GCA_016280695.1 Solobacterium sp.
AAAGCTTCACGATTTTTACCCGGGGATCCTTGTTCTGCACAATCTTCGCCTGCAGCAGGGTATCATCACCCGAACCGTCATCCACAAAGATCAGCTCATAATCTATATCCGTACGGACGGAAAAAACATCCCGGCAGATCACCTGATAGGTTTCCGGGATATTCATGCCGTTGAAATAACACGGGATCACCAGTGAAAGCTTCGTCATGATTTTATGCTATCACAAATACCCGCCGCTTTCCGCAAAGATTTTCCCGGCTGCGGTCATTTGAACCCGGACACCGGGAAAGAAGGTTGTTTCACGGGCTTGTTCCGTATTAGTATTATTTCATGAGCGCAGAAAAATCACGGCTGTCTGCCTTCCTGGAAGAGTATGGGATCCTGCTGCTGGTCACCCTGGCATTCGGTGTGATCCTGTTTTTCCCGACGCTGTCCGGCAGCCGCTCGTTCGCCTGGTTCAACGACCAGCAGTATGAGAACAATATCTTCTATATCGAGTATTACGAAATCGTCAGGGACTGCCTGAAATCACGGTCGCTGTCGCTGTATTCCTGGAACACTTTCCTCGGGTCGGACTTTTTTGTTTCGCACCTGATGTACACCAGCGGTGATTTCCTGCTGCCCCTGGTTGTTGTCATCTATCATTTTACGAAGAATATTGATCTGGCGATGGCCGTCGAAACCATTCTCTGCCTGATGATCTCAGCCGCAGCCATGAATCTGTATCTGCGGAAGATCCGTATCAAGGACAGAACCCTGCGGCACAGTATCTCACTGATCTATGCCTTCAGCGGGGCTGCCGCGATCTTCTCCGGATCCTACATGTTCCACCGCTTCTACGCGTTATTGCCGCTGCTGTTTGTGGCTATTGAGAACTGGTACAGGGAAAGGAAACTGGCCATGATCCCGGTCGTGACGGCACTGCTGTTCCTGCAGTGTTTCGAGCTGCTCTTCAGCCTGTCCTTTTTCCTGCTGCTGTATGTCTGGGTGACCAGCCGTGTGCATAGGGAGAAGTCCTCCGCGGCTGACATCGTCAAGTCTGCCCTGCCGCCGGCCGCCGCCTATATCGCCGGGATGTTCCTGGCCGGCATCGCCCTGATCCCGCTGATCCTCTTCCTGCACAGCAATCCCCGTATCGGGGAAATGGGGGCTGGCGGCCTGCTGTGGGATCTGCGCAGTACGGCCGGCCTGTTCTACTCCCTGCTGGCTGCCCCGCTCAATTTCCGCAGCGACACCCCGCATTTCCTGTTTTACGGTGATCACCATTTCGGTTCCGAATTCAGCATCTACGCATCCTGCCTGCCGCTGCTTGCCCTGCTGCAGGGCGATACCGACAGGAAGAACATGCGGGTCTGGCTTGCCGGGGAAGTTATCATCTTCCTCTGCCTGCTGGTCCGGCCGCTGAACTCGGTCATTCACGCCTTCAGTGAGCCGACCTTCCGCTGGAGCTATTTCCTGGTTTTTTATAATCTCTGGATGTGTGCCGAGGTCTTCGCGGATGGAAACACAAAACCGGCCGGCCGGAAACTGTTCCTTCTCTTCGGGGCATATGCCCTGCTGTTTGCCGGCTTCTGTGCGGTGTATGCCATCCCCGGCAAAGATGCCGTCTGGACCTGGCTGCTGCTGGGCCTGCACCTGGCCGTGACGCTGGCCGCGGACTTCTGTCTGAAGGATAAGCGGAAAGCGTACGGCTGGATACTTGCGGCCGTGTTTACGATGATCACCTACGGCATCACGATATTTGTCCCGTATCATTCCTATCCGGACGAGAAAAAGCCGATGAACCGGGAATATATCAACTACTTCCGGGAAAATGACACCGACCTGATGTACCGCATGCATATCCCGTCAGCGGACGTCTACCCGTTCAGCCCGCTCAATAAAAACCTGTCCCAGCAGTTCAACTACATGAGCACGGAAGCCTACTTCAGCACCTTTGACAACAACATCGCCCCGTTCCTGGTCGAAAACGGTTATGTTTCCAACATCATCTTCGACATCAACCGGCCGGATCATATGCGCATGCTGGGGGTCAAATACATCGGCGCGCTGGAGGAAAGCGAACTGCCGCCGGAGCTGTCATTCACGTATGCCTACAGTCTTGATGACCTGAAGGTTTATCAGATTGACAACTACCTGCATATCGGGCATACCTATTCCCGGTTTGTCTCAGAGCTCGGTGATGTCAGTGATTACTGTGAGGAGCTGTATGTACCTGCAGAAGCACAGGCAGAACTGCGCGGGATTACCGCCCACGAAAAGAACCAGCTCACTGTTACCGCCTTCAGTCACCGCGGCCTGACGGGAACCATAACGGTACCGCAGAAATGCGTCCTGTTCATGGGCTTCCCCAATTCCTCGGGCTGGCAGGTATATGGCCGGGACGGCGTACAGCTTGAGACATTTGATGTGCAGGGCGGCTTCCTGGGCCTGGTCCTGGAACCGGGGGAACATGTACTGACCTTCACGTTCACCCCGCCGGGCATCCGGGCCGGCGCGCTGCTGTCAGGCATCGTCCTGGCGGCGGTGCTGTACGGCCTGTACCGGGAAACCAGACGCAGATAAAAAAACAGTACCTGATGTACAGGTACTGTTTTCTTATCAGTGCTTATTTCTCTTCAAACTCATTGGTCATCCGGCGGACAATGCCGCTGTAGACCGAATTCATCAGGGACGGGTTCAGCAGGCCTTCATCCCGCATCCGCTCAATGACGGCGGTTTTCGCATACTTCTTGTAATACGGTTTGACTTCCTTCTGGTGCGCAGTGACCATCTCCAGGAATGTACCGAGATATTCCAGGGTTTCCCTGTACTGCTCTTTTGTGCAGTTCAGCCTCCGGGTCTGGTACAGCATGAACTTGAAGGCTTCAAACATCCGGTACCAGAAGATGTCCGGTATGTTTTCCAGCTTCGCGGCCTGCTCGGCAATGGTCCGGAAGACCAGGATCTGGCCGTTCATGGCCTTGTAGCTGATGTCGGTCATCGTGTTGCCGGTGCGGTCAATCAGGTAATTGGCCAGCGGCTTGTCGGTGTAGATCACCTTGTCACTGTTCAGCAGGCTGATATAGAACAGCAGGTTGTCGGTATATCCTGTCTTCTCCGGGAAGACGATGCCTTTGGCTACATCCCGGCGGTACAGCTTGGCGTGCGGGCTCGGATTGACAAAGAACAGATCATCGAATTCCTCTGCCCCCCGGTTATAGACCCGGTTGCTTTTGAGCAGGGTGAACTGCTTGTTGTAGGAAGGATCATATTCCTTGATGCTGGAGCCTTCCTTCATTACCATCTTGGCCCCGATGGTAATATCAGCCCCGGATACCTGCGCCAGGTTCAGCAGGGTTTCAACCGCTTCCGGTTCCAGTGTGTCATCCGGGTCACAGACAATGAAATACGGTGTATCCATCTCTTTGATGGCCAGCTGCAGCACGGAACCGTAACCGCCGTTTTCCTTGGTGATGCTTCGGATCCTGTCCGGATAGCGGGCGGTAAACTCGCTGATGATCTGGGCACTGTTGTCCGGTGAGCCGTCATTGACTGCCAGCACGATAAAATCGCTGCTTGTCTGCTTCAGCAGGGATTCGAAACAAGCCCGGACATACTTCT
>JAEEHG010000129.1 GCA_016280695.1 Solobacterium sp.
GACCGCGGAAGCCCACCGGCGGGGGATTATCCACCGGGATATCAAGCCGCAGAATGTCATTGTCAAATCAGACGGTTCAATTAAGATCCTGGACTTCGGCATTGCCCTGGCCAAGGGCAGCATGCAGCTGACCCAGGCCAACAATGTCATGGGCTCCGTGCATTACCTGGCACCGGAACTGGCCCGCGGCGAACCGGCAACGGTCCAGAGCGATATCTACGCACTGGGCATTGTGCTGTATGAAATGCTGACCGGGGATGTGCCGTTCAAGGCGGAAAATGCCGTCCAGGTTGCCCTGATGCAGATGCGCAACGAACTGCCGGACTGCCAGAAAATCAATCCGACCATTCCGATGTCGGTGGCCAACATCATCACCAGGGCTACGTCCAAGGACAGGGGCCAGCGCTATCAGTCCTGCCAGGAAATGCTGAATGACCTGCGGGTCTGCCTGCTGCCGGAAAACCTGAACCAGGAAAAACTGGTGCTGAAGCCGGCCCCGAAGGAACGCCGCCCGGCCGCCCCGGAACAGACGCATGCCATGCCGGTGGTCAACGATAACCGCATCATTGCCAATACCGGCCGGCAGAAGAAACAGCACGAGGTGACCACCCAGCAGAAGGTTGTCCGTCCGGCCGTACAGAAAAAGCCGAAGAAGCGGCTGCTTAACCGGATTGCGCTCGGCGTGCTGATCCTGCTGCTCAGCCTGCTGGCAGTCAGCGGCATCTATTTTGCCCTGAGCCTGAGCGGCATTCTTTCCCCGCGGGTGGAGGCGATCATGGTGCCGGATATCATCGGCATGACCCTGACGGAAGCCAAGGAAGTCTGTACGGACAGCAACCTTGTCCTGGACACTTCCAACGTGACCTATACGCTGACCGAAAGCACCGAGAAGGGGCATATCATCGCGGTGGAGCCGGAAATCGGCACGGAAATCGAAACCGGTTCACGGATTACTGTTACCGTTTCCAGCGGTGTCTATGCCCTGGCTGACAATTTTGTCGGCATGAATATCGGCGCGGTGCGGGAAATGATCTCCAATCCGAGTGCTGAAAACCGTGACAAGTACCGGAATATCGTGCTGACTGTGGCTGAGCAGGAAAGTGACACAGCCCAGCCGGGTGAAATCATTGCCCAGGAACTCCTGGAGCCGAATATGCCGTACAATCCGGAAACCAAGACGGAAATGCGGCTGGTCTACGCCAGTTATCCGACCGTGGTCATCCCGGGTAATATCGAGGGGATGGCTGTGGATGAAGCTGCGGCCCTGCTGGAAGGCATGGGCGTGCGGGTTCTGACCAGCAACCTGGACTACAGCTCACTGCCGCAGGAACAGATTGATAATCTGCAGTTCGGCATTGTCATCAAGTCAGATCCTGAAATGGGCAGTGAATATACCCAGCGGGAAGATAACTACATCACATTATTCTTTTATTGATAACACCGGGAAATGAAGGCCAGAATCGTAAAAATCATATCCAAGAATTACCAGGTGCTGACGGATGCCGGTGAGCGTCTCGATGCCCTGGTCATGGGGAAAGTACGCCTGCAGACCGTGCCGCTGGCCGGGGATGAGGTGGAAATCGAGCAGATTGACGGCCGCTGGGCCATTCAGAAGATCCTGCCCCGGCGCAACCGGCTGATCCGCCCGGCGGTGGCCAATGTGGATCAGGCCATTATCGTCATGAGTGTCAGGGATCCGGATTTTTCCACGGCCCTGGTGGACCGGCTCAGTTTTCTGATTGTGCATGCCGGCGTGGCGCCGCTGTTGTGTGTGACAAAGACAGACCTGGGCATACCGGAAGAGGTTGAAAAGGCCATCCGTGAATATGAACAGGGACCGATGAAAGTCATCCGGACCCGGAAGGATGTGCTGGAGCCGCAGCTCGGCGATGTCCTGAAAGGGAAAATATCCGTACTGACAGGACAGTCCGGGGCCGGCAAGTCGACCCTGCTGAACGGGCTGAATCCCGATTTTCACCTGGCTACCCAGGAAATCTCCAAAGCACTCGGGCGCGGCCGGCATACGACAAGGCACAATGAACTGCACGAAGTGGCAGGGGGGCTGGTGGCGGACACCCCGGGCTTCAGTTCGCTGGAATTCAACCATATGTCACTGGATGACCTGGCCTGGAGTGTACTCGAATTCCAGCCGTATCTCGGGCACTGCCGGTTCAATGACTGCATGCACATGGATGAACCGGGCTGCGCTGTCAAGCAGGCTGTGGCGGCCGGCACGATCCCGCAGACCAGATATGATAACTACCTCAGCATTGCGAAGCTGATCAAACAGCGGAAGGAGCGTTATATATGATTGTGGCACCTTCGGTTTTGTCCCTGGACTATTCCCGGATGAAGGAACAGGTGGACGAACTGAATGTTTCGGCAGCGGAATGGATCCATTTTGATGTGATGGACGGTCATTTCGTACCGAACCTGACGTTCGGGCCTGATATTCTCAAAGGCTTCAAGAAAATATGCAGACAGACCATGGATGTGCATCTGATGGTGACGGATCCGGCGTTTTTTGCCGGCGTCTTCCTGAATGCCGGGGCTGATATCATCACGTTCCATATCGAAGCGATGGATAATGAAAGCGATATCCATGCCCTGGCTGCCATGATTCATGAACGCGGGGCAAAAGCCGGCCTGTCCCTGAAGCCGGGCACGGACCTGGCGGTTCTCAAGCCGTTCCTGAAGGATTTTGATCTGTTTCTGATCATGTCTGTGGAGCCGGGCTTCGGCGGCCAGGCGTTCATGCCGGACGCCGGTGAGCGCATTATGATTCTGCGCAGCTGGCTGGACCTGACCGGCAGCCGGGCCCTGATTGAAGTGGACGGCGGCATCAACGAAGAAACCGGCAGACTCTGCCGGCAGGCCGGGGCTGATGTACTGGTGGCCGGTTCCTATGTTTTTAAAAATGATATCCGGAAAGCGGTGAGTTCCCTTGCCGGATAGCTGCATGATTGTCCTGGGCCTGGCTGACCGCGTGCCGGTCTTTGCCGGGGACTATATCGGGGCTGACCGCGGTGCCCTGGTGCTGGCCCGCAGCGGGATCCGCATGACCCTGGCCCTGGGGGATTTTGATTCGGTATCAGAAGAAGAATTCCGGCTGATTGCGCAGTGGAGTGATGAAGTCATCCGTCTGCACCCTGTCAAGGATGACAGTGACAGCGAAGCGGCAGTCGTCGAAGCAAAGCTGCGCGGATACCGCCGGATCGTGCTCTGGAACCCGTTTGGCGGCCGGGCTGATCATACCGTGGTGAACCTGCGGCTGGCTGAAAAAAACCCGGGCACGGTCATCCTGCAGGATGAGCAGAACGAAGTACAGGCGCTCGGGCCAGGCGTTTATGAATTTGTTCCGGCATACCGGTATTTTTCACTGTTTGCCCTGACAGCCAGCGAGATCTCCCTGGCCGGCATGAAATATCCGCTGGACCATCGGATGATCGGGCCGGAAGAACTGTACGGCCTGTCAAATGAGATCAGCGGGGAGAAGGGGGTTCTGACCATCCACAGCGGCTGCATGCTGGTGATCCGGGCAGAAGACAAAAAAAAGATTTCTTAGCGAAATCCTTTTTTTAAGCGTTGTCTGCCTCTGCCTGAGGGGCTGCTGCAGCTTTAGTTCTGGCACCGGCCTTCAGGGTCTTCAGGGCGCGGGCGGAAATGCGTACTGTCTGCGGCTTACCGTCAACAATCATATGAACTTTCTGCAGGTTGACATTCCACTTGCGGCGGGTTGCACGCAGGGAATGGGAACGCCTGTTTCCCGACATAGCTTTTTTACCGGATACGGCACAAACTCTGGACATGACCATAACCTCCTTACTTTAATCGCTTAATTAGAGTATCACGGTTCAAATCGAAATGCAACAGATTATTTATATACGGGAACAGGAAAAAAATCGGCGGAACCGGCGGCCGAACGTGATGAAATGATGTTCATTTTGGCTGTCCCGTGATAAAATACTTTCGTATATCACTAAAAGGAGTTTTACTGTGGACAACAAACAGATTTTTGCAGCAGTTGAAATAACAGATCATGAAGTACGGCTCATTGTCGGCGAGTTTTTCAACACCCGGTTCAATATCATCAAAGTGGAGCGGGTACCGGTCAGCGGGCTGGCAGACAATGCCGTGACCGATGAAACAGCTGTTATTGAAGCTATCCGCAAGGCTGCGGCCGATGCCGAGAAGATGATCGGCGCATCGGTAAAGAAAGTCATTCTCGGTCTGCCGTCACACAACATGAAGCGTCACTCCCTGCGTTCTACGGTCAAAATCACCGGCATTGACGGGACAATCACGGTGGAAGACGTACGGGAAGCGATGCGGAAAGCGGAAGCCATCAAGATCGACAAGAACTACGCCCTGATCCAGACCGTCTGTGTCAAGTATACAGTCAACGGTATTACCAGCCGGCGCATGCCGATCGGCGAGAAAGCCTATGAGATGACAGTCGATATCGATCTGCTGTGCGCGGACCGCAAACTGTCGTTTGACCTGGTCAACTGTGTGGAGAAGGCCGGCCTGCAGGTCATGGATATCTATCTGGATATCTTTGCGGTGGCCAAGGAAGCCGCTCTGTTTGAACAGGCTGTCAACCAGAACGTCATTGTGCTCAAGATGGAGCGTGACAATACAACCCTGGGCCTGATTACCAAGGGCAAGCTGAATGCCTGCATGATCGAACCGTTCGGGGTCGGCACCATTGCCGGGGCGGCTGTGGATGCCTATGGACTCAAGGGAGACGTGGCCACGGAACTGGTAAAATACAGCGTACGGCTGGATGAGCGTTCCGCTTCAGCCAATCCGGTATACATCTGGGCCGAGAACGGCGAGACCAGAAAGATCAATGAAATGGAACTGTATGACTGCATCAGACCGCAGGTTGATGAATGGCTGAACAGCATCGGTGAATTGTGTGGATCAATCTTGCAAGCCGGTCCGACTGCCGTTATAATTACGGGAGAAGGCGGCGAAATGCAAGGACTTGATGTGGAATTGCAGCGTCGTCTTAAGTGTGAAGTCCGTAATTACATCCCGGAAACACTGGGAGGAAGAAACGCCGGACTCACCGCGTGCCTGGGTCTGTTCTATGCCTACAAGGATAAACTGCCTATTTCCGGGTACACCGATACAAGCCTTGATATGGAAGCGTTCCTGAAGGCAGTATCATACCGGGAACGGGAAAAGAACGGGACGGAGCAGGAAGATACACTGACAAACAAGTTGAGGAGAGTGCTCCTTGACGGCAGGAAATAAGAGAGGACATGAGTATGACAGAGTTTTCGTATAATCAGATTGCCAAGATCAAGGTCTTCGGCATCGGCGGTGCCGGCAGCAACGCAGTCAACAGAATGGTACAGGAAGGCGTACAGGGCGTTGAGTTCTATGTAGCCAACACAGACCTGCAGGCACTGGACATTTCCCCTGTAAGCAATAAGATCCAGCTGGGCAATGAAGGCCTCGGTGCCGGCGGAAATCCGGACAACGGCCGCAAGGCAGCTGTGGAAAGCGAAGCAGAGATCCGCAAGGCGATGGAAGGCGCAGACATGATCTTCCTGACAGCCGGTCTCGGCGGCGGTACAGGTACCGGCGCTTCCCCTCTGTTTGCCAAGATTGCCAAGGAACTGGGATGCCTGACCGTAGGTATCGTCACAAAGCCGTTCAGCTTTGAAGGCAGACGCCGGATGATTCAGGCAGAACAGGGTCTGGAACAGCTGAAAGAATATGTTGACAGTCTGATTATTATTTCCAATAACAAAGTGCTCGAAGTCATCGGACATATTCCGTTTGAAGATGCCTTCAAGGAAGCAGACAACATCCTGCGTCAGGGCGTACAGACAATCACTGACCTGATTGCCGTACCGGCCATGATCAACCTGGACTTCGCCGATATCAAGAGTGTCATGGAAGGCCAGGGCAGCGCGCTGATCGGCATCGGCATGGCTACCGGCGACAACAAGGCCCAGGAAGCGGCTCTGAAGGCGATTCAGTCCCCGCTGCTTGAAGCCCAGATCACCGGCGCAAAGAGTGCGATCGTCAACGTTACCGGCGGTGCCTCGATGTCTGCCTATGATGCCCAGGAAGCAGTCGATTATATCCGTGAAGCAGCCAACAGCGATATCGATATCATCTTCGGTGTGGCGATCAATGACAAGATCGGTGATTCCATCATCGTTACCGTCATCGCGACCGGCTTCGACCTGCCGCAGCCGTCCCTGATCGAGACAGACCGTCCGGCTTCCCAGGCCAGCCCGGTCCAGGATGTCGTTGCCAACCAGGATGACGACAAGATCGGTTTCGGCGGCCACGCCAAGGAAGAAGTCGAAGAAATCGCCGATGATTCCGGCATTCCGAATTTCTTCAGAGGTTAACAGCAGCAGCCCGCGGACAGCGGGCTTTTTCTTTTGTCCGGGGAGGAAGTCTGCAGAGGGTGAATATGGTATACTGTATGGGTACAGGGAGGAATGACGCATGGAAGAACGGGAAAAATCATGCGGAGCGATACTCATTGATCGTCAGGACGATCAGATCAGAACGCTGATTGTCCGCCAGAACGCAGGTCACTGGGGTTTCCCCAAGGGACATGTGGAAGGGGATGAATCGGAGTTTGAGACGGCCTTCCGGGAAGTCCGGGAAGAGACGGGATATAAAATCCGCAGATACGGGGAATTCCGTGATGAAACTCACTACAGTCCGCGGCCGGGTGTCATGAAGGATGTTGTTTACTTCATGGCAGAAGTGACCGGCGGAAAGCAGAAGCGGCAGAAAGAAGAAATTTCGGAGATCTGCTGGGTCTCCCTGCTGGACGCGGTGGCGGTGCTGACCTTTGACAACGATGCGATGCTGCTGCGGAAGGCGATCCGTTATCTGAAGGATCATGACGATGCCGTCCTATAGTAAGAAATTCGTTCTCAGCACCCAGGTTTCCATGCTGGCCAGAGCGGCAGTGACTGCCGGCCGTTCGCTGTGGCCTGCTTTTTCGCGCTGTCCGCTCGGGCAGGAATCCTGGTCCTGCGCCGTTCTGCATGAGAACCGGGCAGTCGGTATTTTCCGCTTCTGGAAGGAAGATAAGGATACAGTGCGGTTTTCCCTGCAGCTGCCTGATGACGGCTGGCGGCAGGAGGACCTGTACCGGCTGCTGCTGCAGATGAATGCCATGATCATCCGGACCTGCCATCCGCACCGGATTTACTGCACCCCGGCAGCCCGCATGGTCCGCGAGATCCTCTCGCATCAGCTTTATTACCAAAAAGGCCGCAAATGGCAGCGGCTGGTGGAGCCGTGGCGCTACCGGGTGGAAGACAACGTCTTTGATGAAGAGGGCTTCATTATCCACCAGGGCAAGATGGAAGAACTCGGCTTCGGCCTTTTCAATACAAAAGAGCGCGGCTGCGGCTGGATTGCAGCATATAACCTGTTCCGGCTGTACGGTCATGAAATTACCATGCAGGAAGCTTCAAAAGCCCTCAGCATGTTTGATCCGACCGGCAAGGTGTTCGGCCAGGACGTCTATACACTGTACTTCTGGCTGAAACGGCGCGGTCTGCCGGTGCATCTTACGGTGTTCAGCCGGCGGGCTGTCCAGGAAGCGATGAAGAAGAGCCGCTGCGGCATCCTGCTGTATATTCACCGGCACGGCTCCCACTATACGGCATACGAAAAGATCGGGGATAACCGCTTCCATTTCTTCAATGCGGTTTACGGGCGGACCCGGATGGTGATGTCTGCCGAGGAATTCTTCAGCCAGCATGCGGCCCTGCCGATGAACATGCTTATATATATTGAGTGACTTTACAGGTACTGATGATGACAATCCGAAAGATTCTCAGAAAAACCGGCTTATTGACTGCGGCAGGACTGATCTTCCTGCTGTTTTCCCGTGTGCCGGCCGCGGCGGAAGGGGAACAGACACCAGAAGCGCCTGATGATCTTTATCACCTGGTAGATTTCGCGACGGGTGAGGAGAAGGATGTCTATGGCAACTGGCGGGCAGCTGACACGATGTTCCATCAGCTGGCTGACAGCGCAGACAATCTGGGCATTACGTACAACGGCAAGGTCATGAAAACGGAATACGGCATCCTGTCATTCCGGGTTGCCCAGAGCTGCAGTGTCGATGTGGCCTTCACATATGTCACTGCCGGCACCCAGGGCTTTACCAATGGCTGTGATGCGGCTGATGCGGCATATCTCGGCACGGATGCCAACGGGCAGAACGTTGAATTCCTGCAGGCCGGGGCCAAGGGCCGTACCAGCATCGATAATGTCACAATCATACCGGTGCAGAACCTGTCCACCCGGCTGAGTGCCTATACGGTTGCCTCCGGCCGGCTCTATCACGAGATCAAGACGGACATGGGCACAGACAATTACGCGGCGGTCATTGACCACGGCCCGGCGCCGTCAGGGCTCAGTGAAGGCAGTACCTATTACAGCTATGACGGTCATTATTTCTATCCGGAAGACCAGCTCGATATCATGCTGAATGATTATCTGTGGGATACCCGGGCAAACAGTCTGAATCCGGAAGATCCGTACTATGACTACTACCAGTTTGTCCCGCATCGCACTCTGACCGCTGTATCTCCGGCCGCGTTTGCGCTGTATCTGCAGGATACGGCCGGCATCCACGGGGCCATGAACAGTTACCGGGATGATGACAAGGACGGGGTGGATGACAATCTGAGCCGCAGCCAGCTGTACGGGGTAACGGACGCCTTCTGGCAGTATCAGTATGAATACGGGGTCAATGCGATGATGATGCTGGCGGTCAGCATGCAGGAATCCGCTGCCGGGCGGAATGCGCTCTGCTACGGGCGGAACAACCTGTTTTCCCACGCGGCGTATGATACCGATGAAGAGGCCCAGGCAGGCCGGTTCACCCGGCGTGAGAATTCGGTCTATGCCCACGCAAAATACTATATTTCGGGCACTTACTGCAGTCCGATGAAGCCGCAGTTCCACGGCAGTTATTTCGGCAACCTGGCTGCCGGCATGAACGTCAGCTATTCTTCTGATCCCTACTGGGGCGAAAAGATGGCGGCTGCTTACCGGCATCTGGATGAGGCTTTCGGCAGTCCCGATTACGGCCGCTGCCGGCTGGCCGTCAATAACGGTGTGGACCGGGTGGCTGTCTATGCACGGCCATCATTGTACAGTGATATCCTTTACCGCATGGATCCGGAAGCGGACCAGGTTTTTGTCATTCTGGATGAACAGGAAGAAAACGGCATGCTCTGGTATCAGATCCAGTCCGAAGCGACCCTGAACGAGCAGGGCAGCGTGGACCTGGTATATGCATATGACTTTGACCGGGACCGTGCCTGGATCCGCGCTGATGCCGTAACGATCATCAATGCCGGAACCGGGACGGACCAGGAAATGACGGCAGTCCGGTTTGACAGTCTGGGCGGTATGCTCCCCGGCAGCGCCCAGGCCAGTGCATACAGCCTGCCGGCTGGCACAGTCCCGGCCGCGGCAGTGCCGGTGAAGGAAAAGGCGCTGTTCAGCGGCTGGTCCCCGGAGGTCACTGCGGCGGACACTGAGGCAGAGTATCAGGCAGTTTACCGTGATGTTGACCATATTGAGATCACGCAGCTGCCCAGACAGGAATATGCGGCCGGGGAACGGATCGATTTGTCCGGCGGGACTGTAACGGTTTATTTCGGTAACGGGGAATCAATGGATGCAGAACTGACGACGGATATGATCAGCGGATTTGATCTTTCCGCCGCAGGTACGCAGGCTGTGCGGGTAAACTTTGCCGGCTGCGAAACGGATTATGAGATCCGGATCAGTGACGAAAGTGCCGCGGTCCAGGACAGCGTCCGCCGTGAAGTGCTGCGTCTTATTGACAGCTACGGGGAAAGTGAAACCCTGAGTGAGAAGGAAACAGCGGATATCCTGGCAGTCAAGGAAATGATCGATGCGGCCCGGCTGCCGTATCTGACCCAGAGCCAGATGCGGGTTCTGGATAATGTGATGCGTTCGGCGATCGGCGACAGAATCCGTTACAGCATTGACAACAATGTCTATGATGTACAGGTATCGGGGCTGACCGCAGCCATACCGCTGGGTGATTCTTTGAACCGGCGGAAGTATCTGGAGGATACTTACCGTGTGCAGATGCTCAAGGGCGTATCTGAACGGGCCGGGGAAGCGCTGAATGCGCAGGCTGCCTATCTGCAGAATGATGTACGGGATCAGTTCGAATTCGGCGTGCGCCGGAACTATGAACTATTTGAACTGACCAATCCGGTTGTTGTCAGCATTGCCAAGCCGGCAGATGCCCGGGAAGGCGAGGTTTTCACCGTGCTGTACTATGACCGGGACCGGGATGAAGTGGTCCGCTGCTATACCCGCCAGACCGCCAATACCGTCAGTTTCATGACCCGCGGCAACGGTGAATACATGCTGATATCCAGACTGACCCCGAATCTGTATGTGTCGGAGGATCCGGTGGAAGTGCTGAACGTGGCTACCCAGTCCCGTGACTTTGAAAAATACCGGGTGTATATCTCCGTTGGCTCGATCCTGCTTGTCATCCTGGCAGTTCTCGGCTATCGTTACTGGAAACAGCGGAATGAACGCCGGGTGGCAGCTGAGCGCATTATCAAAACAGAAGAACTGGAGAACGGTCCGGATCCGCTGATTGAGTTTACCCAGGCCCTGGAACTGTATGAGACAAAGATCCTGCGGATTGATGATTACCGGGAGGAAAAACATGATCAACACGATCGTAGAGATCAGTGAAATATCCTATGAAACCGTACCAGTGACGGCGGAGCTGGTTGACAGCATCCGCATCCGCGGGATTGCCATCCCGGTCCGGGTCAACCGGACAGATGAAGGCTACCTCTGTGTGGACGGCCGGCGACGCCTGAGCGCGGCGGCTATCCTGGCAGCGGAAGATGGGCGGTTTGCCCGTATCCCGGTGGTGCTGATGAATGACTATTCAAAAGCCGGAAGTGCCTACTGGGGCAAGACGAGAAACAGACACTGAAAGAGGATAATATATGGAAGAAAGACTGCAGAAACTGATTGCCGAAGCCGGAATAGCGTCCCGCCGCAAGGCAGAGGAACTGATCACATCCGGCCGGGTCAGGGTAAACGGGCAGGTTGTGACGGAGCTCGGCACAAAAGCCTCCCGGGGCGATCTGATCGAAGTGGACGGAAAACCGATCCGCCGGGAAGAGAAAGTATATTTCCTGCTCAATAAGCCGAAAAAAACCGTGTGCACGGTCAGTGATGAAAAGGGCCGGGACACGGTGCTGTCCTACATGCCGGATGTTAAGGAAAGAATCTTTCCGGTCGGCCGGCTGGACTATGATACGACCGGCTGCCTGATCATGACAAATGACGGTGATTTCGCCAATCTCATGATGCATCCGCGCAGCCATGTACCGAAGGTCTATGAAGCGGCGATTGACGGTATTCTTCTGCCGGATGAAATTGCGGCCCTGCGCAAGGGAATCCCGCTGGAAGAAGGCATGACCCTGCCGGCTTCCATCCATATCATTTCCGTAAATGAAAAGAAGATGAAGACCATCTTCTCAATTATGATTTATGAAGGCCGCAACCGCGAAATCAAGCGGATGATGGAATACTTCCATCATTCCGTCACCCGTCTGGAGCGGAAGAAATACGGCTTCCTGGACTGCCAGGGACTGCGGCAGGGCGAATACCGCCGGCTGCGGCGCTATGAGATCCGTCAGCTGATCCAGATGGCGGAAACCGGCCGGATTTCAGTCGACGGGAAGGCCCAGGGCTGAAAGCCGGTCCCGGTCAGGATCAATGTAAATCGTTTTATAGCTGCCAAGCTGTACCATGCCCGGTTTCGCGCCGGGTATTTTTTTCAGCTGGGATACCGGACAGTAATTGACCGGAACACTGGAAGAGGACCGCCCGGCCGAGTAGTAAGCGGCAATTTCCGCCGCTGTGCGCAGGGTCTCTTCATCCGGATGGCTGTCATGGATGACTACATGGGCCCCGTGATAATCCTTGGCATGGAGCCAGATTTCCGGCTTGCGGGCCTGATGGAAAGTCAGGGCTTCATTCTGCAGGTTGTTGCGGCCGAAGGAAATCCGCACGCCGTTGTCAAGGGTGACAGTGGTGATTTTCGGCCCGACCGGCTTCTTTTTACGCTGGACCCGCTTTTTCTTTTCCTGCAGGTAACCGCCCCGGATGAGTTCTTCCTTGATTTCTTCCGCCGTAGCAAAATCAGCCTGTTCCAGCTGCTCGAGCAGGCCGTTGAAATATTCGATTTCCTGTTCACACAGGCCGATCTGTTCCTGCAGGTAGATCTGGCCTTTTTTCAGTTTGCTGTAGCGGCTGTAGCATTTCCTGGCATTCTGGCGGCCGTCGAGCTTTGGATCGAGCGGGATGTGCACCGGGCTGCCGGTATCAAAGTCTTCCAGCGTTATTTCTTTCTGGCCCTTGGTGTCGGCAATCCCGTAGGAGAACAGCAGATCCCCGTACTGGCGCCAACGGTCACAGTCCCGCGCGTCATCATACTCCTTCAGCAGCCGCGGCAGTTTTGTCTTCTGGTGCTTCAGGTGCCGCTTCACTGCCTGGAAAACATCACCGCTGATCTGCCGGATCCGGTCTTTTTCTTCCTTGTGATAATACAGAATATCGAAGCCTTCAAACAGCGGGTAGTCAACACACGGGCCGGTTGCGGTCAGCGGCAGGCAGTGGAAGACTGCTTCGTTGTTCCGGTTGGCAATAAACAGCCTGTCAGACTGCGCGATTTCCTGCATGATATCCTGCATGGACTGGCCATGGGCCATCCGGTATTCGGCTTCTTCCGCGAGAAACGGTGAGAAACCGGCAAACTGCTGGGTCAGGGTTTTATCGGCTTCAATGCGCCAGTCGCTGAACGGATCCCGTTTGTTCTGCGGCGGGGTCTCATGGAACCTGGCGCCCGGATGGATCGTGCGGCGGGTATTCTCAAACGGCGGAATCCGCTTCAGGGCATCCACCACCAGGCCGTCCGCGTTGACCAGGATGATATTGGCATATTTGCCCATCAGTTCCACATACAGCTTCATTTCTTCCGGATCGCCGATATCGTTGTGCCGGCGGACCGTGAACACGCACCAGCGGTCCAGATCCTTCTGCTCAAGTTCGGCCAGGGCTGCACCTTCCAGATACTTCCGCAGAACCATGCCGAAGTTGCCTGGTTCGGCGGGTGTCGGATAGGAACGCTTTGTCATCAGCATCCGGTTGTACTGCGAATGACAGGAGATCATCAGCTGCTGCCTGCCGCTGCGGCCATGGACATGAAACAGCACTTCTGTTGTGGAAATCTGATAAATACGCTGGATGCGCAGGGGCAGCAGCGGTTTGATTTCCTGTATGATTTTATGCAGCAGAATACCGTCCAGAGCCATGATCTCACCTCACCGGGATCATTATATCTCATGATTGACTACTTGTCTTTCGGCGGTGTACCCTTATGACAGGGAGGATACCTTGCCATGAAGAAAGGTTTACTGATTGTCATCAGCGGCCCATCCGGTGTCGGCAAAGGCACAGTGCTGAAAGAATTTATCAATGACCCTGAACTGAAACTTGCGTATTCTGTCTCCATGACCACCAGGGCAATGCGCCCGGGGGAAGTGGACGGCGTCAATTATTATTATGTGACCCGTGAGGAATTTGAACGTGCCCGCGATAACGGCGAACTGCTGGAATCGGCGGAATTTGTCGGCAACTATTACGGCACGCCGCTCAAGAGTGTCGAAAAGCTCCGGAATGAAGGCAAAAATGTTCTTCTGGAAATCGAAGTCGAAGGCTGCCGGCAGGTGTGCGAAAAGGTTCCGGAGGCGGTAACGATTTACATTGTACCGCCCAGCATGGAAGAACTGGAACGGCGGATCCGGGGCCGCAGCACGGAACCGGAAGAGATCGTTCAGCAGCGGCTGGCCAAGGCCGCCCGGGAGCTGACGATGGTCGGGCACTACAAATATGTGGTCTGCAAC
>JAEEHG010000130.1 GCA_016280695.1 Solobacterium sp.
ACAAACATGAACATCCCGGCCGGGGATGTGACAGATTTCTACTATACATACGAAAACATCAACTACAATGCCTCCTACCAGAGATACCGCTTCTATACGGAAGATGGAAAATACATGTTCTTTCATGAAACCCGGGAAAGACCAGGCAATTATGGCTGGACCACGGAGGAAGATGTCACGGCATCGGGAAATTTTGAAATCGGTGCGGCCGGCTGGGCGGAAGTCATGGAACTTCTGAAGGACGGAACGGTTAAGGAGCGGGAGGAAGAAGTTGAATCCGGTGATTCCGGGCCGTGGCTGTATATCTACTGGAAAGGTGACGCGGACAGGTATCAGGAATACACGTTCGCATCCTACGGGGATCAGAAGGCATTTGAGGAATACTGCGGGAAACTGGCAAAGAAAAAGCAGTGAACAAAAAAACACGGACCGGCATCCCTGATGTCAGTCCGTGTTTTTCTGTGCTTCAAGTTCATGGAAGAAGTAAAGAATGCCAAGCAGATCGGCAGCTCCCCCCGGGGAAAGATTCCGGCTGATGAAGGCCCTGTCCAGTTCCAGCAGGATCTCTTCCGTGATCTCACCCTGCAGCAGGCCGGCGACCTGCTCCCTTGTGCGGCAGGCAAGGTCATGACCGCCGCGGTGGATCATATTGGTATCTTCAGAGACAGCGATCAGCCGCAGGAGGGCAATACAGCCTGCCCTGTTATGATCGCCGGTTTTTTCCAGATCATGGCGGAACGCCGGCAGGATATCCGTGATGATTGTCCGGTAGCCGTCCATGGCCTCCCCGCGGGCCCCCCGCAGACCATACTGCCGGTACATCTGTTCACCGAAGGTATTGCCCGCGCCGGCGGCAAGCTGTTCCAGTTCCCGGGTCAAGGCGTCATGACAGATGGCCGCCGCTGTGGCCGCCGTATCTGCTGCCGAAGTGCACAGGACACCGTTGTACAGACGCCCCAGGGCCCCGGCAATCAGCCCGAAATGGAAGATTGCGCCCTTATGGGTATTCACCCCGGAAGTGGCCCCAAGCATCGTTTTTTCGGCCTGCAGGCCGGCCAGGCGCAGCGGCGGGAAGGTTTCCTCCGCCGGCCTTGTCCGGTAAGCGTAACCGAGCCGGAATGCCTCCCTGAAATAGGGCAGCAGGCACTGCGCGCTTTTCAGCATGAGCGGGGCGTCCATATCTTTGTGACTGCCGTTGTTGTTCAGATCCACCAGCCCCGGTTTGGGAGTTGTGCAGATCTCTTCGCTCAGCGCCGACACGATCATCTGGGCAGCCTGTTCAGCATCCCGGTCCAGCCAGTAACCGGCAATCAGGTCCCGGGCCGCGTTCTGCAGTTCTGTTACACTGTGGAGCCGGCGGGAAGCACAGGTTCTGCCGGGACGGCCGCAGACAATGCAGCTGCGCTCATGTTCCCGGTCCAGTTTCCTGCCGTCAGTATCAAGGACATCCATGTCAAACAGCCGGCCGACCGGAGCGGCTTCTTCCACCTGCACGCAGCGCTTTTTGATTTCAGCCGCATCACCATCTACTGCCAGCAGGGCTTCACAGCCGGTTTTTGCCCGGATTACGATCTGCTCGCAGATGGTGAATGAACCGGCCAGACTGCGGTGCATAAGCTCCAGGCCTTCATTAAAAGTCCGTTCAATGGCCGGTGTATTCTTGACAGGCCCGGCAATATTCATGGTAAAGGAAACCAGCGGCACACCGTATTTCTGCCGGAGGGCATCCTGGCGGTATACCCGCTGTTCCCGGGCATCCAGCATCTCTGCAAGGCTTACAGTATTGTTCCCTTCTGTCATAGTTTCAGCTCCATAAACATGATCTCATAATTCAGGAAAAAAGGCAGGCACTGCCTGACAGTACCTGCCTGTGGTTTGATCAGAACGGCATCAGACCGATCATGACGGCAAAGATCAGGCAGAGGATGGAGAATCCCCAGACATAGAAGAAGCTTGCCTTGATGTGGTCCTTGATGTCAACATCAGCCAGGCCGACACCCAGCAGGGTAGCCGGAACCATCGGGCTGATGAATGTAGCGCAGTTGCGGCAGACAACCATGGCAATCGCGATCGGCAGGGCCCCGACACCGAAGCCTTCGCCGATACCGATCATGACCGGCAGCATACCGTAGAAGTAGGAGTCTGTATCAAAGGCCAGAGCCAGCGGTACAGAGAGAATACCGATAACCAGCGGCAGGTGCGTGCCCAGAGCGGCCGGCAGAACCATCTTGATAATGGCGGACATGCAGGAAACAACTGACGGAATGGCAACATCGTTGACGGTGACGGTCTTGACGAGGATACCCATCAGGACAGCGGCTGCCATCAGGGTGGAGCACATGGTCAGCGCCGGACCGGCATGCAGGTTGATGATCTTCTTCTGCATCTTGGAACCCGGGTAGTTGACCAGCAGGGCAATGACAACACCGCACATGAACGGTACATAGCTCGGGAAGACATCCCAGATCAGCATGGCAATAACCGCAATGGTCAGCAGCAGGTTGAAGAAGAACAGCTTCGGCCGGGCCAGGTCATTGGCTTCAGCAGCCTGAACTTCTTCATCCTCGGCAACGTCGCCCTCTTCCTGGGCCAGTTTGCCGGTCAGGCCTGCGCCTCTGGCTTTTTCCTGCACACTGGCAAGAACTGCATGCGCCAGCGCAAGGATGACACCGAAGACCTGAATCGGCAGCAGGGTGTTCCACAGCTTGCCGGCTTCCATGCCCAGAACGGAGGCAGCCCGCATGGTCGGACCGGCCCACGGCATCAGGTTCAGAACACCCATGGCCAGGACAGCGATCCGCAGCAGGGTTGTCGGCCGCATGTGCATCTTCTTATAGACCGGCAGCATCGACGGAATAACGATGCAGAAGGTGGAAGCGCCGCCGCCGTCGAGGTGACCGATCAGCGCGATGACAGCTGTCATGACACAGACACCGATGACGTTGTCGCCGACCAGGCCCATGAGCTTGCCGATGATGACATCGAACATGCCGGCATCGGTCATGATGCCGAAGTACAGGACGGAGAAGACGAACAGGGCAGCCGTCGGGCCGGTCGAAGAGAAGCCGGCCTTGATCAGGGCAGCCAGGTTATCGAATGAATAGTAACCGCCGATAACCAGAATCAGGCCCAGGATGGACGGGAAGAGAATGAAGGCAATACTCGGGAGAGTGATGCTCTTGAACAGTGTGACAACAATTGCAATGATACACAGGAATCCGAGGATTCCGACCATGATTTCTGACATATTATCCCCTTTGACTATACTTATGTCTTATTTGTTTCAGATATGGTAAGGCTTGATTTTCTTTACGACGTCAAGGATTGTACCGTCCCTGGCTTCCAGGACCGCGACGACCTTATCTTCCCACTGCAGATCATCCGGCCGGCCTACCAGGCTGTAGGCCTTTTCCTTGAGGCTTTCGATCGTGACGTGCGGGATACCGGCTTCGTCCAGGCACTTGATCAGGTCCGGACGGAGCGGGTTGACAGCGATGCCGTAGTCGGTGACGAGAACATCGACGCAATCGCCCGGGGTCGTAACCGTGACAACGTGTTCGCAGACAGTTGCCATGCGGCCGCGGACCAGCGGGGTGACGATGACGCAGCACTTGCTGCCGGCAGCTGTATCCGGATGTCCGCCCGGCGCGCCGCGCAGAACACCATCGGAACCGGTCAGGACATTGACATTGAAGCCGGTGTCGATTTCCAGGGCCGCAAGGACAACGAAGTCGAGCTTGTTGACAAAGGCACCCTTGTTGGCCGGGTTGGCATACTGGGAAGCGCTCATCTCATAGTGGCCCGGGGTCTGGTTGATGCTGTTGACAGCGTCAAGGTCGAAGTCCTGAACATCGATGACTTTGCCGACCTTGTCCTTCTTCAGCAGTTCAACCATCGGTCCGCAGATACCGCCGATGGCCCAGCCCATCTTGATGTTTCTTTCATCCATCATCTTCTCAATGAACAGGTTGGCTGCCAGGGAAGGCCCGCCGACACCGGTCTGGAACGAGAAGCCGTCCTTGAAGTACGGGGTGCTGGCAATGACCTTGGCGACATTTTCAGCCATCATCAGGTCACGCGGGTTCTGGGAAATACGGGCCGCAGCCGAAGCGATCTTCTTCGGGTTGCCGATGGAATCCACGACGACGACAGCGTCGACATCAATGGCTTCCACGCTGGCCGGCATATTCGGGAAGTCGACCAGGCAGTCGGTAACGACAACGACATGATCCGCAAACTTGGCGTCGGTCATGGCGTAGCCCATGCTGCCGCAGTTGGACTTGCCGCCGATGCCGCGGCAGTTGCCGACACAGTCGCTGGTCGGGGCGGCCACAAAGGCGATGTCGATATGCACTTCACCGGCTTCGATGGCCCGCGGGCGTCCGCCGTGGGAACGGACAATGGCAGGGGTCTTCAGTTTGCCGGCGGAGACAACTTCACCGATCCGGCCGCGGATACCGCTGGTCTGGATGCCGATGACCTTGCCCTGCTCGATGTAGTCGGCAATCGGATCATGGGCATTGCCCAGGCTGGTTGCGGCGATGGTCAGGTCTTCCAGGCCCAGTTCTTCGATGGCGGCCTTCATGACCATGTTGACGACATAGTCACCGTCACGCAGATGGTGGTGGAAGCTGAAGGTCATGCCGCTGGCTGCACCGCACTGACGCAGCGCATCTGCCAGGGAGGCAACAATCTTTGATTCCTGCGGAGCCTCGTATCTTCTTGTCTTCGGCCCGACTTTCTGGACGTACTTGCCGTCCATGTAATTCTTGCCCTGATAGACTTCCTTGCCGTTGACCAGCAGTTCTTCAGGGATGTCTCTGCCTACTGCGTTCTTCATACCAGATCTCCTTCATACATTCCGTATGCCTTTGCCAGGCGCAGTGTCCGCTCAGCTCCCGGCAGGAAAGCAATGTCAATCATCTTGCCGTCTACCGTGAATACACCCAGACCCTTGGCGGCATTTTCCCGGACAGTCCGGACAATCTTCTCAGCCTGGATGACTTCCTTTTCGGACGGGGCATAAACTTCGTGAACGAAGCGGATCTGCTTCGGGTTGATCAGGCTCTTGCCGTCAAAGCCCATGGCCTTGTTCTGGAGCACTTCACGCCGGAAGCCTTCCTCATCATCCAGATCCGTGAAGACAGTGTCGAAGCACTGAATGCCGGCTGCTCTGGCTGCCAGCAGCATCTGGCCGCGGGCAAACAGCATGTCAACGCCGTCCGGCTGCGGGACTGTCTGCATGCTCTTGCGGAAGTCACCGCCGCTGATTGCAACCCCGAACATACGGTCGGAAGCAGAGCAGATTTCATAGGCGTTCAGGATGCCCTTCGGGCTTTCCAGCGCTGCCATCAGCAGGGTTCTGCCGACTTCCACACCGAATTCCTTTTCTGCCGCTTCCACTGCCGCTTCAACAGTCTTGACGTCCTGGGCGCTTTCGCACTTGGCAATCCGGATCCCGTCGGCGCCGGCGGCGACACATACGCGGATGTCTTCCTGCCAGTGCGGGGTGTCCAGACCGTTGATCCGGACGATGACTTCGGTATCACCGTAGTCAATGGTCTTCAGCGCATGATAGAGAGAGAAGCGGGCTGCGTCCTTCTGGTTCTCGGCCACCGCGTCTTCGAGGTCGAGCATGATGCTGTCACAGCCATAGATGTATGCGTCCTTGAACAGGCCCGGTTTCTGGGAGTTCATGAACATCATGGTTCTTCTGAGGCGGAACC
>JAEEHG010000131.1 GCA_016280695.1 Solobacterium sp.
GATGACCTCGCCATGTGCATCGAAGAGATGCTGCGGCAGAGGATGCAGGGTGTCAAAAACGAAAAGGGTGTCTGGATCACCCCGGCATTCCCGAAGCTGATCTACGTCCTGGACGAAGACAACATTCACGAAGACAGCAAGTACTATGAGCTGACGAAGCTGGCAGCTGCCTGCACGGCCAAGCGCATGGTGCCGGACTACATCTCCGCGAAGATGATGCGGGAACTCAAGGGTGATGTCTACGGCTGCATGGGCTGCCGTTCCTTCCTGACCCCGGACCGTTTCACCGACACCGGTACATTCGGCAACCCGGAGAAGGCCCTGAACTACAAGCCGGGCGTGCACAAGTACTACGGCCGGTTCAACCAGGGTGTTGTCACGATCAACCTGGTCGACGTGGCCTGCTCCAGCAATGGTGATATGGACAGGTTCTGGCAGATCATGGAAGAGCGACTCGAGCTTTGCCACAGGGCCCTGCGGATCCGTCACGAACACCTGCTCGGCACTCCGAGTGATGTTGCCCCGATCCTGTGGCAGAACGGTGCCATTGCCCGGCTTGACAAGGGTGAAGTCATCGACCCGCTGCTGTACAACGGCTATTCGACCATTTCCCTGGGCTATGCCGGCCTGGCTGAGTGCGTTTACCGCATGATGGGCCTGAGCCACACCTCCGAGGAAGGCAAGAAATTCGGCCTGGCGGTCATGCAGGCCCTGAATGACGCCTGCACAAAGTGGAAGAAAGCCGAGAACATCGATTACAGTGTCTACGGCACACCGATCGAGTCCACCACCTACAAGTTCGCCAAGTGCCTGCAGGAACGCTTCGGCATCATCGAACATGTCACGGACAAGAACTACATCACCAATTCCTACCACATCCACGTCACCGAGGAAATCAATGCCTTCGACAAGCTGACCAAGGAAGCACAGTTCCAGCAGCTGTCCCCGGGCGGCGCGATCTCCTACGTGGAAGTGCCGAACATGCAGAACAACATTCCGGCTGTCCTGGCCCTGATGAAGCATATCTACAAGACCATCATGTATGCCGAGCTCAACACCAAGAGCGACTACTGCCAGGTCTGCGGCTATGACGGGGAAATCCAGATTGTCGAGGATGAAACCGGCAAGCTCGTCTGGAAGTGCCCGAACTGCGGCAACACCGACCAGGACAAGATGAACGTGGCAAGACGCACCTGCGGCTACATCGGCACCCAGTTCTGGAACCAGGGGCGGACCCAGGAAATCAAGGAACGCGTGCTGCATCTGTAAGCACACACAGACAGATCAGATTCAAAAGACAGACTCCTTCCGGCAGGAACGGAGTCTGTTTTCTGTTGTCCGGCATGAAATGCCCCGGCTCTGACGGCCGGAGCATAGATAAAAACATAAAAATATTTTATATCTGCATATAAATAGTAAATTATATAAATACATAATAATGTTAATCTGTGGATATACAGTTTTACTTATGGACTTGGGCGGAAGGATCCTGTTCCTGTTTTAATATTGCAGGCCAGCTGAACTCAGGCCGGTATTGTAATCCCGAGTCGGGATTGCACAGGTATCCGGCGCAGTGCAAGGCGGCGGATATGATGATGGAGGCGTGCCGATATGAAAACCATCCGAAAAATCACAGTTTTACTACTCAGCGGACTGCTGGCCATGTCACAGCCTGTACAGCACACAGCCTTTGCGCAGGGAGAGGAAATACCGGAAACGGAACATACGGCAGAACCGAAACTGTCTGGAGAAACAGAAAACAGTCCGGAGCCTGCGGATGAAAATACGGAACCTGCACTGACGGAAGAAAACGGAAATGCGCAGGGGGAAGAAACGCCCGGACAGGAACAGCCGGCAGAGCCTGTATCATCCGGAGAGTCGGAAGATTCCCCGGATGCTGCTGCCGAACCGGGAACAGCCGGCGAAACCGAAAACGGTCCGGAACCTGCTGATGAAATTACAGAGCCCGCACCGGCAGAAGGGAACGGAAATGCGCAGGCAGAAACGCCGGACGAACAGAAAGCTGACATGGACACGGCAGAACCGGCAGAAGAATCCAGAGAGCAGGAAGAGACCAGGGATGTCGGCAATAACTGGAGCCTCGATATCGTCTTCTTTGATTCTGAGGTGGACAACGGGCATACCGCGCTGACCGCGGTCGACTGGAACGCGACGACGGACCACGTGAACGTCCTGCCGGCCAGGACAATCAAGGTCCAGATTACCTACCGCAATACCAATTCTGAAAAAGCCTACGCGCCGGGTGAACTGACCCTGACGATTCCGAATATGATGGCCGGGCAGGGTAACTCCGGCAACACCTCGGCATATACATCCAACAGTTCACACATGAACTGGACAGTTGACATACCGGCCAACGATGCCACCCACAGCGGTTTTGACTGGACCCTGGCCAACGGCAAGAACGCGGATGTATATCAGTTTACCAATGACAAGGATTTTGAGGAAAACCTGAATTTTGAAGGAACAATCACCCTGACCTATACATTGACGCCGATGGGTGAGTTTTCCGATGAAGCCCACCGGGCAGATTCCAACTATCCGATGGATGAACTGTATGTGGACAGCTGCACACATTCCACGAGTGCAGACCTGCAGGCGGAAATGACGGAAACAGGCGGCAGCTCACCGCTTGCGGAAAGCGGGGAAATCACGTTTGATTATGAGCGCTTCTATGACCACCCCTGGACCAGGACGCAGTATACCCTGGACAAAAACGCGTCCCGTGTCACATCCATGGAACTGCTCGGCGAAAACGCGGATGATTATATCTGGGTCAGGTATGATTTTGTCCCGAATCCCCGTTCCATCAGGACTGTCTCCGGCTGGTATTTCTATCTGGTTCAGCGGTACCAGCAGGCACTCGGCACAATCCCGGGGCCTTCCACGGCATACCCGCTGATTGGTGCCTATGAGGCCTATATCACAGATACATTCCCGGAGGAGTGCATTGTCCTGGACCGGAATCATAATCCGATGCCGCAGTACAGTCAGCAGGGGGAAGACGGCATCACCTACAGGATCGAGCCCTACGGCAGACATCCTGTACTCGAAACCGGTGACGGTTCCTTTATGGCCTATGTCGGCTATCCCAAGTCAATTTATAACGAGGAAAACGGGAACCTGCATATTACCAACACTGCCGACCTGATCGGCAGGTACGGTGACCGCACGAACATGGAAGTGCTGGCCACAGGTGAAGTCAGTCTTGACCTGAGTGATTTTGAGTTTATATACCAGGGTGATCTGTTCCGGGTGGACAAATATGTCTACATGTACTCCAACAGCAATTATTACCACTACGGGCATAATTACACGCGGACATACCTGCGTGACCTGCGGTATCAGGATATCCTGAATGATTATGAGTATGATACCGCGACATGGTACCTGCGGCCGACGGTACGGTATCCGGGCTTTGCCTATGACATGGTAATCGGCGATGACCTTCTCTATTCCACCGATCTGAACGGGAATGTCAGCCGGGTGCCGGATGAGGATTACTATTTTCAGACGATCCGGTATTCCCCGACAGCGCTGCACAATACCAGCGGCAGCGTCATCCAGACCGACCGATATGACTGTGAGCTGTGGGTCAGAAGGGCCGGATCACCGGATACGGAATATGAACTGGTCGACAGTTTCCGCAACGGCCTGAAAACAAGCTGGACCTTCACGGAAGCGGATGCGGTTGTCGGCTTCAAGTTCGTTGTGCATGACTGCCAGGAAGGTTTCACCCCGGCAACCGGGGATGCCATCACCTGTACGACGGTATTCCACCGCCAGGATATCCCCCGTGACGGCTTCCTGCATAATTTTGACTACCTGGAAATCTGGAAGGATGTCAACGGTGAGATGGTGCTGCTGAATGAGCCGGGCATCGATTCCTACGCGACGGATTACACCCAGCAGGAAATCGCCGCCTTTGACCAGGAAACCTATGACCATTACCTGCAGCGGGGCACTGACAGGGTGCACTGGCAGTTCTATGACGTACCGAAATTCCAGGCTTATCTGACCGCCCGCAAGCAGCGTCTTGGCACGGTTGTGCAGGAAGCGGAAAACAAGCGCTATACCGGCAGATTCCAGATTGCGGCCGGATACGGCAACCGCCGGATGTATTATCCGGAATATCATGATGATTATCTGACCAATGCCCACAAGGCGTATCTGCTGCATGGTTTCCTTTTCTATGACCTTCTGCCGGAGGGCATGGAACTGCTGTCCACGCCGGAAGAAATTGCCGCGAGCATGGAACTGGGTTATGACGAAATGGGCTGGTGGGCCGACGGCACCTTTAACCCGATCAACCAGGACAGTTACAGTACGATCCGTGATGAAAACCTGAATGAAATCCGCTGGGACGAGTTTGAGGCGCTCTGCCGGGAGAACCTCACAGTCACCGTGGAGAGAAACTGGAACGGCACGAACCGTACAAAGATCACCGTGGATGTCGACCTGTCGGAGC
>JAEEHG010000132.1 GCA_016280695.1 Solobacterium sp.
ATGGAACAGTTCAGAAATAATCTCTTCAGTGATCTCCGGCTTGTCATTCTGCCGGCCGGGGAAGACCATCCTGATGATGCCGGTCTGCAGGAAGCAGTGACCATGAATGAAAACCTGCGGACAGAAACCGGATATGTCTTTCAGCCGCGCGATCTGATCCGGATTGCGGCCCGCCATGCGGCCGGGCAGATCTATGCGGAGATCAAGGCGATGATTCCGAAAGTGAAGGCAGGGCCGATGTATCCGGATTTTCCATCCCAGGTCATGGCCATGGATGAGGCGGTTTTCCGCTTCCATCAGATGGTTCACTATTTCAGTACCTATGGGCTGGAGGACCTGTTTGGCATAGAGGTCAGGGAAGGCTGGCTGCCGGACAGTGCGGAGACACCGAAAACCGAAGCGGACAAAACCCTGCTGGATGCGAAAGTGCTGAGCCTGGCTGAAGAAGACGGGCTGTACCGGCGGGTATATGAGCAGCTGCTGATGCGGCGGGAGCGGATGACCATTCCGGAAAAAGAACTGGTTGAGGAATGTGTCAGGCATGCGGATGATTCGTTCCTTTCGGTTAAGGCTGCCTTCAAGGAGAATCTGATACCGGTCTTCCGCATTATCATGGAACAGACAAAGGGGCCGCAGCGGATACGCATGCTTAAGGGCATCTGCCAGAACAGCGGCGATGTGTTCAAGTGTGCCAAGAATTACATCCGCATGCATCACTACCACCTGCATACATCCGAGAAGCGGGCTATTGTGCAGACGCTGGAACAGTTTTCCCCCGCGGATTTCCGTGACAACCTGATGCAGTCAAACCGGAAGCGGGAAGATGTGCTGATGGTGCTGCAGTTTACCGACAGCAGTCTGTATTTCCGCTCGGCGGAACACCTGCAGGCCGTCAGCGAACTTCGGGATGACCTGTTGCGTTCGTGGGAAAGCCGGCTCAAGACCATCCTGAAGGCATCACCTGCGGAAGCCCTTGCGTTTGCGGCCCGGCGTCCCGGGGAACTGGTGCGCAAGACCCGCTGGCTGCTGAAAAACGGTGTGGACAGGGAACAGCTGCAGGATCGTCTTGCGGCAAACGCGGATGTGCTGAGCACCCAGACCCTGGTGCGCCTGTGCAATGTGTTCAAAGGCCAGGATGACCAGCTGTTTGAACTGTTCGCGGCCGTGCTGAAGACGAAAATGAAGCAGATGAAAACACCGCTGGACGGCAAGAGGATCTATGTGGATGAGGAACAGTATTCGTTTGCCGCATCCTATATTGAAACAAACGAGAAATCAGCCGAAGGCGGCTATATCCGCTCCGGCATGGCCTTCCGGATCCCGGCGGAAGTACACACCCTGCGCTTCTTCACTTACTGGAATGACAAGGAGCGGATCGATATTGACCTGCATGGCTTTGCCCTGACAGAAGAAGGGAAAATCGTACACATCGGCTGGAATGATCTTTTCCGCAGCGAGGCCATGGTGCACTCCGGCGACATCACCCACAGCAACGCGGCAGAGTACATTGACATCAACCTGCAGAAAGCCGTGGAAGAAGAGAAGGCGGTGCGGATCTGCCTCAATATCAACAGTTTTACCGGCTGCCCGTTCGCGGACATCGAAGAAGTCCGGACCGGCCTTCTGGCCGTCAGTGAAACAGGGCTGAAGACAAATGTGAAGCTGTACAATCCGGCCAACTGTTTCTTCAGTCATGAGCTGCGTACCAGGACGCGGTGGCTGGCGTACGGCATCATCGACCCGCGGAACCGGCTGCTGATCCTGCTGGGCCGGGAAAAGGGTGACCTGGATGCGGCAGAGACCTACCGCCCGTACGCTTTCTCCCTGAATGACTACCTGGCCATGCTGTGTGAAGCCAGGGGCGCCGTGCTGACAGATACGGCAGAGACGGCGGACCTCATTGTCAAACTCGGACACCCGGCGGCAGACAATGAAATCAGCCTGCTGGATGAGAATTTCTTCATGGACTCACCGGCCGGGGAACAGGCATGAAAAGCCCGCAGGAATACCTGGCGGTTTCCCTGCAGCGGCTCTCGGAGTGGCTGCCCGACCATGCCTGTGAAACAGAAAACTACACTTCCGGCGGAGACTATGCCTGCAGCGTGGAGGAGGACAGCCGCGGTTATGTATACTGCCTGTTTTCCTATCCGGAGATTCCCGGCCGGCTCGATGAGATCATCCTGCTGGTCTATGATGAGCAGATGAATATCATCGCCGACCTGTCCGGGCTGCACTGCACGGCGGAAGCGCTGCTGAAACAGCCGGAAGTCTATGATGAGATCAGCCTGGAATCCGACTGGATGTACCTGGAATACTACATTGTCACTGAGACATTCTTTCCGGAGCGGGCCTGGTTGCTGCACAATGAAGCCGTACCGGAAGACGCACCGGAAACCAGCGGGCAGGTCTTCCTCTTCCGCAATGCCTATGTGACCGCGGCGCTGCGCCGGCAGGGAATATTCCGGACCATGCTGGAAATCCTGCGGGATCACTTAATGCGGGCAGCGGCAGGACAGGAAGAGTGCACCATGGCGCTCTCCCTGGATCCGGATATTGCCTGTTATGGGCCGGACGCGAAGGATGGACCGTATTACTACAACTATGAAAAAGATGAGCCGGACCGGATCCGCAACCGGATCATTGCCGAACATACCGGCTTTTTCCCGGTCAGGCTGGAACTGACCGAACAGCCGGAGGAAGACGACGGTACGAAGATCTGGTTTGCGGTCCGGCATGAGCGTGATATTATTTTGGAAACAGAATCCCAGTAGGAGGTAAGCATGAAGTTTTCCAATGTCTGTCCGAAATGCGGAAGCGATCATATCCTGATGGTTCCGGGGGATGTGCGCAGTTACGGGGCCGGCAATAATATCA
>JAEEHG010000016.1 GCA_016280695.1 Solobacterium sp.
CTGCTGCCGCTGCAGCATGACTGCGGCGATTTCCTGTGCATAGGCAAGATATGTGATCTTGGCATCGATGATTTCAATGCCTGCATCCTTAACGTTTGCCTGGAACTGTTCACGGATCCGTACAGCCACAACCGTGCTTGATCCCCGCAGGCTGCCTTCATCCGGCCGGCCGTCACCGGTCGTATCGATATTCTGGGCCACATCATACGGATAAATACGGACAATATCACGCAGCGCGGTATCGCACATCAGCGACAGATATTCCTTGTAGTTGTCAACCGCGAATACCGCCTTGGCTGTATCCGTCACCCGCCAGGTAACCGCGATGCCGATTTCCACCGGATTGCCGAGGACGTCATTGATCTTCTGCCGGGCATTGTTCAGGGTCATGACCTTCAGCGAGATCTTGCGGGTGGTCATTTCAACACTTTCTCTTGCCCCGAACAGGGATTTGACATCACCGGACTGATTCAGCTTTGTCTTCGCCGCCGGATTGACTGCCTGGCAGAACGGATTGACGAAGTAGAAGCCTTCCCCTTTCAGTGTTCCGATATACTTGCCGAACAGGGTCAGGACCAGCGCTTCCTGCGGCTTCAGTACTTTCAGGCCGAGCAGAAGGATCCAGCCAAAGGCCAGCCAGAGAATACTCAGAAAGCCCACCAGCGGATGAACCCGCCGGGACATAATGAAATTCATAATAATAGCAAGATAAGATGCAATCACAAGGATCAGAACCAGAATCCCGTTCTTTTTATGCTGCAGTACGATTTCTTCCATAGTTTGACTCTCCTTCAAATCTGATATCATTTTAATATCACATTTGTATCATTTCAAGACTTATACAAAAAAAAACTCTGTTTTCTGTTTTTCCGGCGAACAGTACTGTTATGGACAATTTTATATATTTGATACTGATCCTGCTGTACAGCCGCCTGATTCCTCAAGACCGGCTGACCCGCAGGGAGCGTTTCCTGCTGGTTTCTGCAGCCGTCACAGCGGCCGCAGTCAAACCGGCATCGGCATTTGCCCGGGAAGCCCCGGTGCTGCTGTACGCAGCCATGATTGACCGGCGGACCGGGGAGATTCCTGATTTGTGCTCAGTACTGCTGGCAGCCGGCGCTTTCGGCCAGCCGGCACGCTGCCCCCTCGCGGCATTTTATGTCCTGGTTATCACAGGGCTTTTATCCGCAGGCGGACTGCTTGGCATTGGTGATGTCAAGCTGATGGCCGCATGGGCCTTTGCCCATGGCCGGCTGATCCTGGCAGGTCTCACTGCAGCCTGCTGGCTGTGTCTTCTGTACTGTCTTGCGGGCAGACGAAAAAAACAGATCCCCTTCGCACCGTTTCTGGCGTTCGGGTTTCTGTTTGTTCAGTTATTATTCTGATCCTGCAGCGGCAGCGCGAACCAGAATGTGCTGCCTTTGTCCGGCTCACTTTCCACACCGTAGGGAACCTGATGCAGATCGAGAATCTCCTTGACGATGGCCAAACCGATGCCGCTGCCGCTGGCCGAGCGGACATGGGCCCGGTCTACCTTGTAATAGCGGTCCCACACCAGCGGAAGCTGATCTGCCGCAATGCCCTCGCCATAGTCCTGCACTTCCACCCTGGCCATGCCGTTTTCCCGCTTCAGGCGGACATCGATCCGCCGGCTGCGGCCGGAATAATTGATGGCGTTGGTCATGAAATTATTGAAGACCTGGCGGATTCTTTCCATATCCGCGCTGACCATGGTCGCACCGGGTTCCTGCCAGTTCAGCACAAACCCGTCATTGACCTGATAAACATCATACTTACGCATTTCCTGCGTGATCAGCCCGGCCAGGTCAAAGACCTGCGGCTGCAGGACAATGCGGTGTTCCTGCAGGCGGGAAAGGTCCAGCAGGTCATTGACCAGCATTTTCAGCCGCTGTGATTCATCTATGATCACCTGCAGATTCTCCGGATTGTTTTCACCAGGCAGGTCCCGCATCATTTCACCGTAGCCGCTGATCATGGTCAGCGGCGTGCGCAGATCATGCGACACATTGGCAATCAGGTCACGCTTGGCCCGGTCTGCCTTCTGTATATCTTCCGCCGCCCTTGACAGTGTTTCATTGAGTTCCTGCGCTTCCCGGTACTTGCCGGTATCCTCCGACGCTTCATAGCGCCCTTCCGGCAGTTTTTTCGCGGCTTCGTTGATCTGAGTCAAAGGCCGGGCAATCGTGCGGTACATGAGCATGGTCAGAAGCGCCATGAAGACCAAGATGATTCCGCTGATATACCACAGCTGCATTTTCAGCGTCGCCGTGGCTGCATCCACCGGTGAGATGCTGCCGTATACCATGACAATCGTGTCGCCCTTTTCCGCCGGGACAATCCGCGTATAAATAACGGAATCCAGCCCGGGACGGCCGGCCATCCGGGTTTCTCCCCGGTACAGATACGTATTGCCGTTCTGCTGGGCTTCATAAATATGGCCGAGCAGTTCCAGCGAATCCATGCGGTACAGCGGACAGCCCATATTCCCGGCAGTCATATCCCCGGTATTGACACCGATGACCCGTACACAGAGATCATTCTCAGCCGATACCCGGAAGATGGTTTCATTGAGGTCACCGCTGTCCAGGGCGTCCGTGACTTCATCGCTGACCTGCCGGATCATGCTTATCTTATTGGCTTCATACATCGGCTGCAGCAGGCCGATCTGAAACAGCAGGACAACTCCGATCATGGCCGCCGCAAAAAACAGCAGATACCGGGCAATTTTCCATTTAAGACTGACTTTCTTTTTCAAAACGGTAGCCAACTCCTCTCAGGGTCACAATCAGGCGGCTGTATTCACCGAGATTCTTCCGCAGCAGTTTGATATGGGTATCCAATGTCCGGTCATCACCGAAGAAATCATATCCCCATACCGTCTGCAGGATCTGTTCCCGTGTCAGGGCTATACCGGCATTCTTCACCAGATAGACCAGCAGTTCATATTCCTTCGGCGACAATCCGACCCGGCTTCCGTCAATGGATACCGTACGCGCTGAATAATCGATCTCCAGGCCGCCGCTCCGGAAAACTTCCCCGGCACCGCTTCTGGTCCGTTTCAGGATGGCGTGGATCCTCATCATGAGTTCCTTGCCGGAAAACGGCTTGACCACGTAGTCATCCACACCCAGGTCAAACCCGTGCACCTTGTCATATTCCTCACCCAGTGCCGAAAGCATGATGATCGGCATATCCGGGGCCGTCTTCTTGATCTGTCTGCAGGCAGAAAAGCCATCAAGCTCCGGCATCATGATATCCATAACAACCAGATCAAAAGCCTGTGTTTCACACATTTCCACGGCGGCCATGCCGTTGGCTGCCTCAGCCACCTGAAAGCCTTCATATTCCGCATATTTCCGGATCATCTCCCGGATTCTGATTTCGTCATCAACAATGAGTATTCTGGTCATATTCTGCCCTCCTGTTTCAACGATATGACAGTAAAGTGAATTTTCTGTGAACACCGGCTCAGGAAGAGAAAAAACGTCTTCCGTTAAACCGGTCCGGGAATTCATATGTCTTTTCCAGCCGCCTTGAGAACAGATCGATCAGCTTCCCGTTGACAGCCGCGCAGAAGACCGTGCCCGGCCCCACACCGGCAAAGGTGCCGAAACCGAAAAAGAGAAACGACAGAAGGATTGCTGCAGCACAACTGAGGCAGTCATAAACCGTTTTCGTTCTGGCCAGCGCAAAACCATAACGGGCCACCACTTCCTTGACAATCAGTTCATAGGCTTCCGGCGGGATATAGGTATGAAACAGCAAGGCCACACCCAGCGCACACAGAACCAGACCGCACCCGAACAGAACCATCCGCACTGCCATGCTGCCGGCGGTCAATGATCCGGTCAGTTTCATCATGAGATCGAGCATCACCCCGTAAACAACAGCCGTCACAAAAGAAAACAGATAACCTGTCCTGAACCTTCTGAGAAACAGCGACAGCAGTACAATCAGCACTGCCTGCAGCAGATACTCGGCCATGCCGAAAGTAAACCAGGGAATGCTTCCGGATATGAACTGATACACAACATAAGCCGGGGCAACAACCATGGACATGCCGAATGCCGCTTTTTCAGTCAGAGCTGTGCCCAGCGCCAGAAACAGCAGTCCTGACAGATAAGCCAGTTCACTGTAAACAATGATCTTTTTGTTCAAAACGATAACCTCGCAGTTCCGTTTGATACAGAAACGGAAAAAGATACTTCATCAGTATACTCTCTTCCTGCCGTGAGGCAAAAGAAAAACAGCTGTCCGTGACAGCTGTCTGTTCTTACAGATGTTCAATGATTTCAGCGGCTGCGCCGATTTCCGGAATCACAAGGTCTTCAATCTTCCCGGCGTCGCTCGCTTCCGCAATCTTTTCGTTCAGCGGTACCCGGGCCAGAACCGGCAGATGGAACCTTTCTGCTGTTTCAGCAATATGCGACTGTCCAAACACATACATCTTGTGACCGCATTCCCCGCATTCGACATAGCTCATGTTTTCCACCAGGCCGAGAATCCGGATGTTCATCATGTTGGCCATATTGATTGCCTTCTCAACAACCATGCCGACCAGTTCCTGCGGGCTGGTGACAACGATAATGCCGTCCAGCGGCAGCGACTGGAACGCGGTCAGCGGAACATCACCGGTTCCCGGAGGCATGTCGACAAACATGAAGTCCACATCATCCCAGAAGACTTCCTC
>JAEEHG010000133.1 GCA_016280695.1 Solobacterium sp.
CGCCGCTGCTGACCACCCCGGACATCGACGACCTGCACGGCATTCTCAAAGACATGTACGGGGCCGGGATCAAGGCCTGTGCCGTGGAAGCTTCGAGTATCGGCATCGACCAGGGCCGGGTGGACAGCATCGATTTCGATGCGGTGATCTACACCAACCTGACCCATGACCACCTGGATTATCACGGGACGATGGAAAACTATTTCGCCGCCAAGAAACGGCTGTTTGACATGCTGAAGGAAGAAGCTGTGGCCGTGACCAACGCGGATGATCCCTACGGCATGCGGATCGTGGCGGATACCCGGGCCAGAGTAGTCACATACGGCATAGATAATGACGCCGATTACAAAGTGACCCGTTATACCCTCTATAAAGACCGGACAATCTTCACGCTGCGCTGCAGCGGCATGGAATACGAGCTGGAAACCAACCTGGTGGCCAAGTTCAATATCTACAACCTGGTCGGGGCCATCGCGGCCCTGAAGGAAACAGGCCTGGCCATGACGCAGATCATTGCGGCCCTGAAGAACATCCGGCAGGTGGAAGGCCGCATGGAACGGATTGACCTGGGGCAGCCGTTTAATGTCATCGTGGACTTTGCGCACACGCCTGACGGCATTGAAAAACTCTGTCAGTATGCGTCGGCCATCACCCCCAAGGATCACCGGATCATTGCCATTACCGGTTCGGCCGGCAAGCGTGATACCGCCAAGCGGCCGGTCTTCGGCAGACTGTTGGATCAGTATGCCGACATGATCATCCTGACGGAAGATGATCCGCGCAATGAAAAGATTACCGACATCTGCAATGATATCGCCTCCGGCATTGAAAAAACCCCTTATGTGGTCATTGAAGACCGCTATGATGCCATCCGGCAGGCCGTGGAACTGGCCGGCCCGGGTGATACGATCATCATCATGGGCAAAGGGGATGAAAAATTCATCTACCGTGACTTCGGCCGGGAACCCTACGAGGGCGATGACGCCATATCCCGGGAAGTCATTGAAAAGTACTGGTTCTATAAAGGAGAGTAAAAACCATGGATATCGAACTGAACCGCTATATTGATCACACCCTGCTGAAGCCGGATGCCACCGAAGCGGACATTGTCAAGCTCTGCGACGAAGCGAAAAAATACAACTTTGCGGCTGTCTGCGTCAATTCCTGCTGGATTCCCGTATGCCGCCGCGAGCTGGAAAACAGCGGGGTCAGAATCTGCGCTGTGATCGGTTTCCCGCTGGGTGCCGTGGCTACGGAAATCAAGGGCTTTGAAGCTTTTGAGGCGGCCGTCAAGATGGGGGCTGATGAAGTCGACATGGTCATCAACATCGGCAAGCTCAAGGATGGTGATGATGAATATGTCAAAAAGGAAATCAAGGACTGCAAGTACGCCATCGGGCACAAGATTCTCAAGGTTATCATCGAAACCTGCCTGCTGACCGATGAGGAGAAGGTCAGGGCGTGCAAAGATGCCATGGCCAGTGACGCGGATTTCGTCAAGACCAGTACCGGTTTCTCGACCGGCGGGGCTACCCTGGAAGATGTCAAACTCATGAAGGAAACCGTCGGCGACAAGTGCCGTGTCAAGGCAGCCGGCGGGGTCCGCAGCCGTGAAGATGCCCTGGCCATGATCGCTGCCGGAGCCGAGCGGATCGGTACCAGCCGCGGTGTTCAGCTGATGGAGGAAGAAGGCAAAAATCTTTCCTGAGCAATTGCTTTTTCAAATCAGTTTTGGTAGTATAGTAATGCTTTGATCAGGAAGGGGGGAATAAAATGCCAAGAGTTGTCCTGAAGGAAAACGAAAATCTGGATGATGCGCTGCGTCGTTTCAAGCGTCAGGTATCACGCAACGGAACCCTTGCTGAGGCTCGCAAGAGAGAGTACTATGTGAAGCCGGGCGTCAAGAGAAAGCTGAAGAGTGAAGCTGCGCGCAAGGCCAGAAGACGGGGTAAATAAGAAGCTGAAAAGCTTCTTTTTTTGCCTCATGATGAATTGTGCTTTACAATAATGAAGAAAACGGAGGGGGGATTTCGTTTTGGACAGAACAGTCATTCTGGAAGATATGAACAGCACCCAGGCAATGAGCCTGATCGGAACCGATGACCGCAATCTCGAAGTGCTTTCGGAGTGCTTCGGCAAGGAGATTGTGTTCCGCGACAATACATTTACCATCAAGGACTGCTCGGAGAGTGAAGCCAAGCAGATCCAGGAAGTCCTGATGGCCCTTTATGAAGTGGCCCGGAAGAATCAGCCGGTGTCCGAACAGGATGTCATCTATGCCTGCCGGCTGGTGGCCCGGAATGAGAATATCCGCTTTGATGAACTGTCCGGCATGGTAATCGGCCGGACGCTGACCGGGAAGGCCATTGCCCCGAAAACCAAGGGCCAGATGAGTTTTGTCAAGGCCATGCACAGCCATGCGGTCGTCTTCGCGATCGGCCCGGCCGGCACCGGCAAAACATTCCTGGCGGTCATTGAAGCCGTCTCGGCCCTGAAGCGCGGGGATATCAAGCGGATCGTGCTGACCCGCCCGGCCGTGGAAGCCGGTGAGAGTCTCGGGTTCCTGCCCGGTGACCTCAAGGAAAAGGTGGATCCGTACCTGACGCCGCTCTATGATGCCCTGCATGACATGCTCGGGGTGGAACAGACGGAAAAGCTGATTGAGAAGGGCACAATTGAAATTGCCCCGCTTGCCTATATGCGCGGCCGCACCCTGGATGATTCGTTTGTCATCCTCGATGAAGCGCAGAATACGACCCCGGCCCAGATGAAAATGTTCCTGACCCGGCTTGGTTTCCGCAGCCGCATGGTTATTACCGGTGATATCACGCAGATTGACCTGCGCAGCGGCACCGAAAGCGGTCTGATCAACGCTGCCCGGATCCTGAATGATGTTGAGGAAATCCGCATCATCCATCTGAGCAGTGACGACGTGGTCCGCCATCCGCTGGTGCAGAAGATCATCGAGCGTTACGAGAGACAGGCCTGACATGATCATCACCTTTATCAACCGTACAAATCAGCCGGCAGAGACGTACCGGCCGCTGTTTGAAGCCATTGCGTCATCGGCGGAAACCGTTCTCGGGCTTGACCGGGATCTGGAGATATCCGTTACTTTTGTGCGCTCGCGTACGATCCATATTATTAACCGGGATTACCGCGACATTGACCGGCCGACCGATGTGATCAGTTTCGCCGTCCAGGACGATGATATGCCGCTGATCGAAGAAGAAACAAAAGATCTCGGAGATATGTTTATCAATATCGATTATGCCCGCCGCCAGGCCCGTGACTACGGGCACAGCGAAGCGCGGGAATTCGGGTTTCTTTTTACCCATGGCCTGCTGCACTGCCTGGGTTATGATCATATGACGGCGGAAGAGGAGAAGGAAATGTTCAGTCTGCAGGAAAAAATTCTCGATCCGCTGGTCAGCCGGGCATGAAGAAGAAATTCGGGCCGGCCTTTCATGGCCTGGCCCTGGCCCTGCGGGATCCGTCGTTCCGGACGCAGTGCGTCCTGGCCCTGCTGGCCATGGCGGCTGCAGTCATGCTCAGGCTGGATCGGACGGAGTGGCTGGCCGTGGTCATCTGCATCGGCCTGGTGCTGACGGCAGAGATTTTCAATACTGCCGTGGAAAAGATGTGCAATCTGATTACAGAAGAATATGACGAACGAATCCGGGCAATCAAGGACCTGGCGGCCGGCGGTGTGCTGGCGGCATCCCTGACAGCCCTGATCACAGCCGGAATGATCCTGATCCGGCATCTGGGAGGAATACAATGACAAAGGAAGAACTGATTGCGGAAGCGTTTAAGGCAATGGAAAACGCCTATGCGCCTTATTCAAAATACCATGTCGGGGCGGCTGTTCTGACGGTTGACGGCACGGTCTTCTGGGGCGCCAATATTGAAAACGCCTCATACGGGGCAACCAACTGTGCGGAGCGCAGTGCGGTATTTGCGGCTTACTCCAGAGGCTACCGGAAGGATACGATCGCGGCCCTGGCCATCGTCAGTGACGGTGAGCGGATCGCGGCCCCGTGCGGGATCTGCCGGCAGGTGCTGAGCGAACTGCTGAAGGTTGATACACCGATCTACCTGAGCAACGGGCATGATGAAATGACCACGAACATGAAAGAACTGCTGCCGATGCAGTTTACCATGGAGGACGTGATCCGATGAAGTCGGGCTTTGTCGCCCTGGCCGGCCGTCCGAATGCCGGCAAAAGCACACTCCTCAATGCCCTGCTGCAGGAAAAACTGGCGATTGTTTCGCCAAAGCCGCAGACCACCCGCAGTGAGATCCGCGGCATCCTCAATCTGGAAGATGCCCAGATTATCTTTACGGACACCCCGGGTATCCACAAGCCCGGGCACCGGCTGGAAACGCGCATGAACAAGCAGGCCAGCAATGTCATCCAGGGGGTTGATGTCGTATACCTGGTGGTGGACGGCAGTGTGCCGTTTTCCTCCGGGGATGAATATGTCCTGCGCATGATCCGCCAGCTGGATGTGCCGGTTTTCCTGCTGCTGAACAAGATCGACCTGATGCCGCGGGAGAAGGTGCTGAAGGTGCTTTCCTCATGGCAGAAACGCTATGATTTTGCCGAGTTTTTCCCGGTTTCCGCCGCGAAGCAGGGAGACTTTGAGGACCTGATCAAAACAACACTGAAATACCTTCCGGAAGGGGAAGCGATGTACCCGCAGGATGTGACCAATGCCGAACCGCTGAACTTCCGCATGGCCGAGCTGATCCGGGAAAAGATCCTGTACTGCACGGAGGAAGAAGTGCCGCATGCCACCGCCGTCCTCGTAGAGGACAGCCGCTTTGCGGAGGATCACTATGAAGTGCGGGCGCTGGTCATGGTGGAGAAGCAGGGGCAGAAGGCCATCGTCATCGGCCGGCAGGGCAAGATGATCGGGCGGATCATCAGCCAGTCAGAAAAGGAACTGGAAAAGCTGCTCGGCGCGCCGGTAGCCCTGGACCTGTATGTCCGGGTGGAAGAAGAGTGGCGTGACCGGGATCACCGCATTACGGAATACGGCTACGGGAATATCGATGAGTGACCGCATTGAAGGACTGATTCTGAAACAGACAGATTACCGCGAAAACGCGGTTCTTTTGACTGTGATGACGGCAGAATACGGCAAGATCTCGCTGGTGGCCCACGGTGCCAGGAAGCTGACCAGCAAAAACGCTGCCAGCCTGATGCCGTATGCCCGGATCGAATTTCTGTTTGATTATAAAGACGGGCGGACGATCTTCCGCCTGCAGAATGCCCGGACGGTCAGGCTGTACCGGCACCTGCACGAAGACCTGGTGCTTTCCGCCGCGGCTGCAGTAGTGTGCGAAGTGTGTGACCTGCTGGCCTATGACAGCCTCGATGCCGGAACCGCGGCCCGGTACTTTATGGAAACGGACCAGGCCCTGGAACTGCTGAACGGGGGAACGGATCCGGACGTGCTGCTGGCTGTCTATATCAGCGATATGCTGCAGGAGGCCGGACTGGCACCGGCAGCGGACGGCTGCGCGGTGTGCGGGGATGTGCATGTGGTGGGCATCAGTGCGGAGGCCGGCGGTTTTGTGTGCGCGGCCCATGCAGCCGAGCTGAACGTGCCCCGGCAGAGCGTAACCCGGCTGCGGCAGTTCCGGCTGCTGAACAAGGCATCCCTGGACCAGATCGGCAGGCTTGACGGACTGATTGAAAAAGCCGGGGACGATGTGGCCGTGCTGATAGATATTCTGCGCCTGCACGCCGGGCTGGAAATCCGCTCGTTTGCATTCTATCAGCGCCTGAATGCCATTGAATGAGCGCCGAAAAAATGCTATACTGCTAGCGTTTCACTATTAATTAGACAACGGAGGACTGATTTTTATGGAAAAGACATTTGATTTAATCGTCTCGCACGCGAAGAAGACCGGCTTTGTGTTCCAGGGCTCGGAAATCTACGGCGGCCTGAGCAATACATGGGATTTCGGTCCTTACGGTGTCATGCTGAAGGATCACATCAAGCGGGCCTGGCAGAAGAAGTTCATCCAGGAAGATCCGAACAACGTTGAGATCCAGGCAGCGATCCTGATGAACCCGCGGGTATGGGAAGCTTCCGGACATCTGGCCGGCTTCTCCGATCCGCTGATGGACTGCAAGCAGTGCAAGACCCGGCACAGAGCAGATCACCTGATCGTTAATTTCACCAACGGTGAAGTGAATCCGGAAGGGTGGTCCAACGAACAGATGGAACAGTTCATTACGGAGCACCATATCCCGTGCCCGGACTGCGGCGCGCATGACTTTACTTCGATCCGCAAGTTCAACCTGATGTTCAAGACCTTCATGGGCACCCTGGAAGACGCCAAGAGCACGGTCTATCTGCGGCCGGAAACAGCGCAGGGCATGTTCGTTGATTTCAAGAACGTCCAGCGCGCTTACCGCAAGAAGCTGCCGTTCGGCATCGGCCAGATCGGCAAGTCCTTCCGGAATGAGATTACCCCGGGCAACTTCATTTTCCGCACCCGTGAATTCGAGCAGATGGAAATGGAATTCTTCTGCCAGCCGGGCACAGATGATGACTGGTTCCCGTACTGGCGGCAGTTCTGCATGGACTGGATCCTGAGCCTGGGCGGCAATGCCGAAAACCTGCGCTTCCGTGACCACACGCCGGAAGAACTCAGCTTCTATTCCAAGGGCACAACCGATATCGAATACAAGTTCCCGTGGGGCTGGGGCGAACTCTGGGGCATCGCCGACCGGACAGACTATGACCTGTCACAGCACATGAAGTTCTCCGGTGAGAACCTGGAATACCTCGATCCGGTTACCAATGAAAAGTATGTCCCGTACTGTGTTGAACCGGCAGTCGGCGTCGAGCGTCTGTTCTTCATGTTCTTCACGGATGCGTATGATGAAGAAACACTGGCCAGCGGCGACACAAGAATCGTCATGCACTTCCATCCGGTTCTGGCCCCGGTCAAGGCTGCCATCCTGCCGCTGCGCAAGACATACAGCGACCTGGCTAAGGAAATCCGGAAGGATCTGTCCTACGACTTCGAATGCGAATACGATGAATCCGGTTCGATCGGCAAGCGTTACCGCCGGCAGGACGAAATCGGCACACCGTTCTGCATCACTGTTGATGAACAGACAACCGTGGACGGCACCGTTACCATCCGTTACCGTGACACCATGGAGCAGGAACGGCTGACGGTGGAGGAAGTCCGCGCAAAGATCAATCAGGCAATCCGTTTCTGAACCGTTTTGCAGAGGAAATGAATGGCATTAATCAGCGATGAAGAAATCACTGCGGTACGAAACCGGGCAGATATCGTCGAGGTCATCGGCCACTATTTACCGGTGAATAAAAAGGGCAAATCCTATGTTGCCCTTTGTCCGTTTCATGATGACCATTCCCCGTCCATGTCCATATCGCCTGACCGGCAGATTTACAAGTGTTTTGTCTGCGGCGCGGGCGGGAATGTCTTCACATTTGTACAGAATTTCGAGAAGGTTTCGTTTCCCGAAGCTGTTGCCGAAGTGGCCAAACTGGTCGGCTATCCGCTGTCGGTGGATCCGACAGCACAGAAAAAGCCGGAAGACCCGCACCGGGAAACCCTGTACAGGATTCTGGATGAAACCATCCGCTATTCCATGTATCAGATGAACACGGAAGAGGGGAAACAATACCGTAATTATCTGGAACAGCGGGGGCTGGACCAGAAAACCCGGGAACAGTTCCAGATCGGCTGGCTGCCTGCTCAGGACCAGCTGTACCGTTTCCTGCATGCCAAGGGCTACAGTGACAGTGATCTGGTCAGTGTCAACGTTGTCCGGACATCGCCGGGCGGGCTGCATGATGTCTTCAGTGACCGGATTACCTTCCCGGTCCATGATCCGCAGGGCCGTCCGATCGGGTTCTCAGCCCGGACCATCGACCGGAACAACCCGTCCAAATATATCAATACGAATGACACCGAACTCTTCCGCAAGGGAGATCTGGTTTACAACTACCACCGGGCCCGCGGTCCCGCACGCCGGGAAGGACAGATGATCATCTGTGAAGGTGTCACCGATGTGATCGCGTTCTGGCGGGCCGGTATTGAAAACTGTGTCTGCACGCTTGGCACTTCCTGCACCGAACAGCAGATCCGTCTGCTGAAGAGCTCGGCGGCGGAACTGGTCTTCTGCTATGACGGTGACCAGGCCGGCCAGAATGCCACCTGGCGGGCTGCCAAGATGGCGATGGCCGCCGGCTGCCGGATCTCCGTGATCCGCAATGATACCGGCATGGATCCCGATGAGATCCTGCGCAAGGAAGGCCCGGAGGGCCTGCAGCAGCTGCAGAAACAGAAATTGACCTGGATGGAATTTGCCATCGAGTATCTGAAAAAGCAGACCAATTTTGACAATTACCAGGAACGGCGGGAATTTGTCCGCAAAGCCCAGGCTGAGATCGACACGCTGAGCGATGAACTGGACCGGCAGCACTTCACCGAGGTAGTCGGGGAAATCAGCGGTTTCCGGCTGGAATACCAGAAGAAGGAAGCGCCGAAACAGGTCCGTCCGCGGCCGGCTGCTGCCCGGGCAAGGGACGGGGCCGAGGAAGCGGAAGAACTGATTCTGGCCCAGATGATGGCACATCCGGAGGCGGCGGCCAGATTTGAGGAAAAACTCGGATATCTGACTGATCCGCAGCGCAACACTGCTGCCATGATGGTGATCGATCAGCAGCGTCGGCTGGGCCATACTGAACCGGCCGCGCTGATGGACAAGGCGGAAAACGAGGAAATCCGCCGTCTGCTGTCCCGGCTGGCAACCGGCTGGGCATATGAACTGCCGTATGATGAAAAAGTATTTGACGGCGCTGTACGCAAAATCCGCATCAGTATCAAGGAAGCCCAGGCAGAGGCTTTCCGGCGGCAGCTGCAGCAGCCAATGAACGCCGCCAGCAGAGATGTTCTGCTGAAGGAATATCAGGAATGCCTGATTGAGTTAAGGGGGTATATCGATGAAGAAAACAGCACCGAAAGCAACTGAGACGGTAAACAGTGAGACTGCAAAGGTTAAGAAAGCCGTTTCAGCCTCCGAAAAGAAGAGCTCTGCCGGCAGTGCCAAGGAACGGCTGCGGGCACAGCGCAAGGCGACCCGGGCCCGCCGCGACCAGAAACTGGAGATGGATGTGCATAACGCCATGATGGAGAAGCTTCTGCGGCAGGATCTGTTCGTGGAAACCGCAGAGGAATCCGATGTGCCGGAACCGGTGGTTCCGCTGATGGACATTGCAGCGGAAGTGACCGTGGAAACTCCTGTATCAGAACCGGAGAAAGCAGAAGAGGCTGCTGTCCTGGTGCTGAAGGAGGAACCGGTGGAACCGGAATACCATGGCGAAGTTCACAAAAAGACGGCCATTGAAGTCTTCCGGATGGAAGGCAGAACCAAGGTATACAAGACCCTGAATGAACTGATGGACGAGTACCGCCGTGTCTTCAGTACGGACGGGGCCATCTATCAGAAGGATATCCTGGCTTCCCTGGAACACCTGGACCTGCCGGATGACGAAATGGATGCCCTTTGGGACTGGTTCGCTGCCGAAAACATCAAGGTATCCGAAGATGAAGACATCGAAGAGCTCGAAGAAGAGGAAATGGATCTTCTCGATGCCGAAGAGAGCGAGGAAGAAGAAAGCGAAACAGACATCATTGATCTTACTGTTATCTCCGAATCCAGCGCTTACGGCGGGAAGGGCTCCGGGGTGCAGCTCAATGACCCGGTCAAGATGTACCTCAAGGAAATCGGCCGTGTCCCGCTGCTGAAACCGGAAGATGAACCGGAAATCGCCAAGCGGATCGAACAGGGCGACATGGAGGCCAAGAATATCCTGATCTCCAGCAACCTGCGTCTGGTTGTTTCCATTGCGAAAAAATATGTCGGCCGCGGCATGCTGTTCCTGGATCTGATTCAGGAAGGCAATATGGGACTTGTCAAGGCCGTAGAGAAGTTTGACTATA
>JAEEHG010000134.1 GCA_016280695.1 Solobacterium sp.
ATATCCGGGACCTTTTTGCGGGTATTGTACTTGGGTTCGAACCATTCGTACAGCCAGGGTTCCCGGTCCATGGCAGCCTTGTCCGGGATCAGCCGGTAAGCCTTGCTGACATCGTGCAGGACCTGCAGCACATCCTGGTACTGATCAGCGATCAGCTCCGCCGGATCGAGTTCCGTGTTGACCAGGGTATCCCAGGCTGTCCTGATATCGGCGGTATCCTTGACCGGTTTCCATTCCGGATGGGTGCGCAGGAACTGGTACAGCCGGAAGAAATCTGCCTTGTCCTGCGGGGACAGGAAATCTTCCTCGGCAACGGCTTCCTGGCCATAGTGGAAGCTGCCGTGGCGGACCCCCATCATCTTTGTCATCAGGTTGATGAAGGCCTGGCGGGCCATGGCCGGATACGCGAAGAGCTTTTCAAACCGGCCCAGGTCCTGCTGGACAGCAGCGCCGTACTGACCGCTTTTCATCAGGCCGTACTGACGGCTGTATTCATCAGCCATGGCTTCGGTTTCATACGCCGAAGCATTGGAAGGAATCCGGCTTTCGGACGGATATTCGGACAGCAGGAGGTTGCAGAAGGCATCGATTGTCCCGAGGAAGCAGAGGTCGATGTTCTTCAGGGCCTCGGCACAGCGCTGCCTGGTCAGATCGGTGGGGGCCGGCAGTTTTGCCGGGCTTTCCGCATAGCCTTCCGACGGTTCGCGCATGCGCTCGCTCAGCCGTTTCTGGAAGCGCTCGTAAAATTCGTTGGCAGCCGCCTTGGTGAACGTGATGGCACAGATCTTGTCCACGGGTATGCCGCTTTCGATCATGGCAACCATGCGTTCGACAAGGATGGTTGTCTTGCCCGATCCGGCCCCGGCTTCAACGAAGAAGTTTGTATTGATTTCCCGGATGATGCGGTAACGCTCGTGCTCATCCGCCAGTATGTTCGTACGCATCAGTTATCCTCCTTGCCAAGGCCGCACAGGCGCGCGAAGTGGCAGAAACGGCAGGGTCCTTTTTCCGGCCTGGCGTTCTCAAGCCGGCTGAAGCTGTTGTTTTTCAGCGCTTCACTGAGTTCATCCAGCATGTTGTTCATGACGGCGATGTTCTCCGGGGTGTAGTCAATGCGAACCCGTTTCCGCAGCCGCAGGTACCGGTAGACACATGTCCTGATATCAATCTCATGATCCGTCAGAATGAACGCGTACAGCATGACCTGCAGGCAGGAGGCGACATCGTTGTCCTTGTGGAGCACTTTCCGGCCGGTCTTGAAGTCCGCGATCAGGTCCAGGCCGTTGGCATCCTGTTCCACCCGGTCCGGATAACCTTTGACAATGATGCCGGAAGGGTGCTTCGCGAAGAGTTCTTCTTCCGCGGCCAGCACGGTATTCTTCGGGTCATCCGCATAGGCATTGACCATCATGGTGACAAACCGGCGCTTTTCCCGGTCAGCATCCTGGGGATGGACGGGGATCCGCTTAGTCAGGTAATCATCAAAGGCGTCCTCGGCCATTTTCCGGAATTCCCCGGCACTGACCATCTGCGCGGCCAGGTCCTCAAACAGGGCATGGGCCATGGAGCCGAAGTCATTGGCGGGGATGATTTCCAGCGGATCATCCTCATCGTCCTCGTAAATGCCGAGGATATTGCGGTAATAGAACATTTTCCCGCAGGCAAAGTACTGCTCAATGGCGGAAGGTGAGAAGGTGCGGCGCAGGATGGGCTTTGCCTCAGCGTCCGGAGCCGGGGGATCCCAGGTGATGGCGGCGCGGCTGAGGGCCTGGCCGATGCGGCGGACCGGGTTGAGCCGGTTGGCAAAGAAGCCGGTTTCCCGCAGGTCTTTGCTGAAGGTATCCAGCACCGCTTCGGGATGCAGGGCCCGGTAATACTCAAACATGGCGCTGGACGGGTTGGCTGTCTTGATCGTGGCCATGTTGTAGGAAGCGTAGGACAGGGTCATCGCCTGGCCCAGATGCGCGGCCAGGTCCAGCACGGTATTCAGTTCTTCTTTCTTCCGGCTGATGGTGCTGACGGAGGTGTATGGACAGCCGGGCATGAACCGCTCCAGATCATCGTCCAGGAAGAGATAGTTTTCCCTTGGGGTGCCCGGGAACGCATCGGCAGAGAGGCCGAGGATGTAATTATGTTCCCGCAGCGAAAGCATGGCGCCGTGAATGGATGTCAGGTGCAGACAGCCGGGCCGCGGGGTCTGCCGCAGGATGTTCCCGGCAAGCAGGTTGGCAAAGATATCCTGCCAGTCACCGCCGGTATTGGCAGTATACTCCTCGATCAGGTCAGCCAGCTGAACCGTCCCGGTTTCGTCCAGATCATACTCGAGGGTGTGCTCCGGCCGCCGGCGGGTATAGGTGCGCAGCAGATAAGCAACGCCTTTGCGCAGTTCCCGGCTGAAGATCTCCATCGCGTTCATGACCGCGTCCTGATCAGCCATGCGGGCCTGCAGGGCCTCCCGCTGCGTTTCGTTCAGTTCATCCAGACGTTCCATATCAGCCGCATGGGTCTTTTCCAGCAGGACGGCATAGTTCTGCAGTTTTTCCCGGTCATCATCCGTACCGTCCAGCCGTAGCTGGCCGCACGTATCCAGGAATCCTTCGAAATCACGCCGGCTGTACAGCTGTTTCCCGTCCAGCCGCATGATCTCCAGCAGCCGGTACAGGTCAAAACTGTCCGCTGTCAGCAGCCGCTTCAGCCCTTCCACACCATGATGGCGGTCTATGAAATCCTTATACCGGACGAGCAGGTCAGCGGCGTTGGCGTTGGTTACCGGCAGCCCGGTGCCGTATGTGACCGGGACATCATACAGGCGGCTGGCGTCATAGAGCAGCTGGGCGTACC
>JAEEHG010000135.1 GCA_016280695.1 Solobacterium sp.
CCATATCACCGACAAGCTTCCCGAGAACCGGCAGGGCGCAACCAACTACGGCCTGATCATGGATACCACCGACAAGGTCGCCTGGTTCTGTGCCGGCAACCCGTCCGAAGGGGAATTCAAGGAATACAGAATCTGACCATAAACAGGAAACCCTCCCAGGCAGGAGGGTTTCCTGTTTATGTTTTCCGTTTTTAAATAAGACTTTATTATAATGAAACATTTTCATGGCAATCTCCTTTCATGAGTGATAAAATCCCTAATGGCATTATAAAGATTATTTATTATGCAAAGGGGAATCTGCTATGAGCATATTTGATATTCTGACTTTATTCGGCGGCCTGGCCATGTTCCTGTACGGCATGCGGCTGATGGGTGACGGCCTGAAGGAAAGCTCCTCCGGCACGCTCAAGAAGGCCATGGAGAACGTCACCAACAATCCCATCAAGGCATTCCTGCTGGGTCTGGCCGTTACCGCCATTATTCAGTCTTCCACTGCTACAATCGTTATTACTTCAGGTCTGGTCGCGGCCGGCATTATCACGCTGCGGCAGTCGCTGGGCATCATCATCAGCGCCAACGTCGGTACAACCGTTACCGGCCAGATCATCCGTCTGCTTGACGTGGACGCATCCAGCGGCGGCATCCTGCAGCTGTTCCGGCCTTCCACCCTGGCCCCGATTGCCCTGATCATCGGCATTGTCCTGATTATGAGCGGCAAGTTCAAGAACGGCCGGACAATCGGCAATATCGCCATCGGCTTCGGTATCCTGTTCAGCGGCCTGCTCAACATGACCAGCGCCGTGGATGTCCTGGCGGAAACAGGCATCTTCGAATCCCTGTTCTCACGGCTCGGCTCCAACCCGCTGCTGGGCTACCTGACCGGGGCCGGCGTCGCCTTCATCCTGCAGAGTTCATCCGCAACCATCGGTATCCTGCAGGCCATCTCCGCTTCCGGCCAGCTGGTCTTCAATGAAATCTATGCGGTCATCGTCGGTGTCTACCTGGGTGACTGCGTGACAACCGCCATCGTCTGCTCCATCGGCGCCAAGGAAGACGCCAAGCGGGTCGGTATTGTCAATATCCTGTACAACCTCTCCAAATCCTTCCTGGTGCTCCTCGGTGTATTTATTTTCCGGAAGCTGGGCATGCTGGACTGGATCTGGGATGCGGTTGTCAATCCCGGCCGGATCGCCAACACCAACTCGATCTTCAACCTGGCCTGTGCCATCCTGCTCCTGCCGATGATCCCGGTCTTTGAAAAAACAAGCTACCGGGTCGTCAAATCGGAACCGGTGCCGGAAAACAAGTACCGCAAGCAGCTTGAAGAGCTCAACCCGGTGTTCTTCGCTTCTCCGGCCATCGCCCTGAACAGTGCTTACGACGTCCTGCTGACCCAGTTCCGGGCTGCCCGGGCAAACGTTGAAGCCGCGCTGGATCTGATCCATGACTACAGTGACGAGAAATACAGGGCAATTCTCGCGGAAGAGGACAACATTGACATGCTGACTGACCACACATCCCGGTATCTGGCAGACCTTTCCGGACACCTGAGCCAGCCGCAGCACCTGTCCATCCTGAACGAATATTACAAGCTGGTCAATGACTTCGAACGGCTGGGAGACTATGCCACGAACATAGCCGAAACAGCGGAAAAGCTCCACAGCAGCGGCACCCTGTTCTCATCTGTCGCAGTCGGTGAACTGTATGTCACGCATGACCTGATCGAGGAAATCCTCAACCGGGCCGACAGGGCATTTGAACAGCGTGACATTACTGCGGCCATGGAGATTGAACCGCTTGAGGAAGTCATGGATGATCTCGTGGAAGCCCTGCAGGAAAACCACCTCGGCCGCTTGGTCCGCAATGAATGCACAGTCTATGCCGGCACGAACTTCATGAATCTGCTCGGTGAACTCGAGCGGGTCTCGGACATCTGCTCCAATGTCGGCCTGGCAGTTGTTTCCCGCGTCAAGCCGGAACTGGCAGACAACGCGCACGACTATGCCCAGTTCCTGCACTCCGGCCAGGATGAGAAATTCAACCGGGAATATGAACAGGCGCACAAGGAATACTTTGACCGGATCAACCAGTATATTCTCCGGGCAGCTGATTCAGAGCCTGCGGAAAAAACCGCATAATACCGAAAACAGCACAACCGTGCTGTTTTTTCATGCCTGTCTGTTCCCGTAATCCTGTGGAATGTTCTTTTTTTACCGCAGAAACAGCCCGTTATCCTTTACAATGAAAGAAGATATACAGGAGGATTCTCATGGGATTATTTGATGCCAAATACTGCAGTATCTGCGGTAATAAACTCGGCCTGCTGGGCACCACCAAGCTCGAGGACGGGTATCTCTGCAAGGAATGCACACACAAGCTTTCCCCATATTTCCCGCGCCGGCACCAGACCGTGGAAACAGCGAAACAGCACCTGGCCTACCGCCAGGAGAATGCTGCCCGGCTGGCTGACCTGAACCTGACTGCCACCTATGGGGATGCCCAGAAGATCATGGTTGATGAGGAAAAGAAGCTCTTTGTCATCTCCAGAAGTTCTGACATTCACCGCACCAACCCGGATATCTTCCGCTTTGCGGATGTGCTTTCCATCGCCAAGGAAGTAAAGGAAGATGCCGAAGAGCTGTTCGACAAGGACAGTGAAGGCAAAAAGGTTTCCTTCAATCCCCCGAAGTTCGAGTATTCCTCATCCTTCGGTGTGAAGATGTCCGTGCAGAATGAGCACATCACCGATGACTTCAAGGTTGATCTGTTCAGCGAAAAGACTTCGGCTGAACCGCATGATGATGAATACTTCAAGCGCAACTACCTGACCAATGAAGTGATCAACCTGATCAAACCCGGTACAGTCAATGATGATCCGGTTCCGGATGTCCCGGCCGCCCCGGTCACGGCAGCTCCGGCAGCCGGACGGTATGTGTGCTACATCCGCTGTGCCAAGTGCGGCACCCTGATTGAGGGCCCGGCCATCCCGCGCTTCTGTCCGGAATGTGCCGATCCGGTCACCCTGGAGGACATCGGGGTCATCGATACGGAGAGCGGCGACATCCTCGTCTGAGCAACGAAAAAGCAGAGCCCTGCGGCCCTGCTTTTTTATGTTTCTTATTTGAAGAATTTCACGGCACTGCGGAACAGTCCCATTTCGTAGTCACCCGGGACATTCCGGTACAGATCCCTGCCGATTCGTTCACTGTGGCACATCTTGGCAAAGACGCGGCCATCCGGCGACGTGATGCCTTCAATGGCTTCGTAGGAACCGTTCGGGTTGAATTCCGTCAACATGGTCGGCCGTCCGGACAGATCCACGTACTGGGTGGCAATCTGCCCGTTGGCAGCCAGGTTCCGGATCATCTCCTCGCTGGCATAG
>JAEEHG010000136.1 GCA_016280695.1 Solobacterium sp.
GCCGGTTTCTGGATTTTCATATAGAAGATCCTCCTTTTCTGGTGATTTAATCATCTTATTTAAGAAACATTTAAACAAATACAAAAAACATTAATACAACATAAATTCAATCCTATATGCAATAACTGTTTACATTAGAAAACTCTAATGGTACTCTGTTTTTATGAATATCAAACAGGCAGAATATCTGAAGACGATCGCAGAAGAAGGATCGATTACGGCAGCCGCCAGAAAACTGTACATTTCCCAGCCCTCACTGAGTCAGACGCTGAAACAGATCGAAGATGAGATGGGGGTGGTGATTTTTGACCGTTCCGTTAGTCCGCATCATATAACGTATGCGGGCCGGGTTGTCCTTGAAGCAGCCGAAACCATGCTGCGGCAGGACCTGGAACTGAAGAACCGCATCCGGCGGATGAAGAACGAGCAGGAGGGTGTCCTGCGGCTTGGCATCAGCGTGCAGCGCAGCATGCAGATCCTGCCGCATATCCTGCCGGAGTTTCTGAGCCGTTATCCGCATGTCCGGATTGAATTGACCGAAGCAGGCAGCGCGCGGCTGGAGGAGATGCTGATCATGAACCGGCTGGACCTGGCCCTGGCGGCGGTGGAACCGGCCAGCCCGCTGATCCGCTATGAGCTGATTGAAAAAGAAACGATCGGTATCCTGGCCGGAAAGAATACCCGGCTGGCACAGATGCAGGGGACAGAAGTGGACATTGCCGATCTGGCAGAGGAACGGTTTGTTGCCCTGCGGCCCGGGCACAGTGTGCGCCTGGTGCAGGACAGGATGTTCCACGACAACGGGATACAGCCGCAGATCGTCATTGAGACAGATTCGTTTGAAATGGCCCGCCGGGCTGCCCTGGAAGCAGACCTCTGCATGTTCTGTTCGGATATTTTTGTCGATGCGTATGCCCTGCGGAAGGGTGTGTTCTTCCCGCTGAAGGGCTATGAAAACAAACGGGATTTCTATGCCTGTTCAAGACAGGAACAGGAACTGCCCCGGTACAGCCGGGATCTGGTGGACATCACCCGCGCCGAGCTGCAGAAGGTTCCTGAGGAGTATTGATCATGAGTTATACCATTGCGGAAGTTACCCCGGCCGACACGCGGATGTTCCGGAAGATGACGGATCTTCTGCATCAGCAGAACATCCGGTATGACAGCAGCGCGGATTATTCCTGTGTCATTCTGGATGATGATTACCAGGCGGCGGCGACCGGCAGCTGCAGCGGCAATACACTGCGGTGCCTGGCGGTATCGCCCGACCATGCCGGCGAAGCCCTGACCAACACACTGATTTCCCACCTGGTGGAAGTGCAGTATGCCCGCGGCAACACCCATATCTTCCTGTATACCAAACCGGATACAGCCAGATTCTTCGGGGATCTGGGTTTCTACGAAATCATCCGGGGAGACAATATCGTCTTTATGGAAAACCGCCGGAACGGCTTCAGCAGTTATCTGGCGCAACTGCAGCAGAGCGTTCAGCCGGGCCGGTGCGCGGCCATTGTCATGAACGCCAATCCGTTTACGCTGGGCCACCAGTACCTGGTGGAAAAGGCCGCGGCGGAAAATGATACTGTGCACCTGTTCGCGGTCAGCGAGGAGAAAAGCCCGATTCCCTATGCGGTCAGAAAGCGGCTGATCACGGCCGGGACCGCGCACCTGGGCAACGTGATCATCCATGACAGCGGTTCCTACATCATCAGTTCGGCGACCTTTCCGTCCTATTTCCAGAAAAACGAGGATGAGGTCAGCCGCAGCCATGCCCTGGTGGACGCGGGTATCTTCGTCCGCATCGCCCGGGCCATGAACATTACGAAGCGCTATGCCGGTGAGGAACCGTTCAGCCGGGTAACCGCCATATACAACGAGGTCATGCAGGCCCAGCTGCCCCCGGCCGGGGTGGAACTGGTGGTTGTCCCGCGCCGGGAAGGCCCTGCGGGCATCATCAGCGCGTCCATGGTCCGCCAGCTGATTCATGACGGTGATATGGACCGGCTGCGGGATTACCTGCCGGCCAGCAGCCTGGACTATTTCCTGAGCCCGGAGGCGGCGCCGGTCATCACGGCTATCCGGGCAATGGCAGACGTCGTGCACCATTGAGCATCAGCGGTCCGGTTCATCTTGAGCCGGACTTTTTTCATGCTTTATAATGATTGCGAAAAGGAACCGACGATTATGACACAGTATCTTGCCATGGATTTCGGCGGCACGTTTGTCAAATATGCCCTGATGGACGATGAGGCCGCCATTCTTTACCGGGATCAGGTCAAGGCGCCGCTGGAAAGCACCGAGGCGGTGGTCCGGACGGCCGGGGATCTGTTTGCCCGTTACCGGGACCAGGTGACCGGGGTGGCCATCTCCATGCCGGGGGTTCTGGACAGTGACAGCGGCTTTGCCTATTCGGCCGGGGCGTACAACAAGGTTTTAAAGGAAATGAATATCTTTGAACTGCTGAAGCCGGTGATTACGGTGCCGATGGCCCTGGAAAACGATGCCAAGGCGGCGGTTCTGGCCGAGGCCTGGAAAGGCGCCCTGCAGGATGTAAAATGCGGCGCGGCCGTGATCCTGGGCAGCGGGGTCGGCGGCGGCATCATCATGGACGGCAAGCTGCAGAAAGGCGGGCATTTCGCGGCCGGGGAACTGAGCGGCCTGCTCATGCAGGCAGGCGGCTATGACCGGCGTACCATGTCCGGATACACTTCTTCGACCAGCAGCCTGCTGCGGATGGTGGCCGAAGCCCGGGGCATGCGGCCGGCGCAGTTTGAAATCAGCGGCTTCATGAATGACGAAGAACCGGACCCGTCCCTGCCGATTTACACCGGCATTGATGTGTTCCGCTGGATTGACGAAGGGGAACCGCAGACCCTGCAGGCCTACCGGCAGTGGCTGCGGAATATCGTGATGGTCATCTTCAATCTCAAGATGATCGTTGACCCGGAGAAGATCGTGATCGGCGGCGGCGTATCCCGCAACCCGCGGCTGCTGCGGGACCTGCAGGAAGAATACGACAAGGCGGCGGCGATGGTGGAGCCTTTCGGCATGCCGCACGCGGAACTGGCCTTGTGCCATTACACATCCGATGCCAACCTGGTCGGCGCATTATACAACTGGAAACTGCATTATGAATAACAGGAGGAATATACCATGACACATTTCCCGAAGGATTTTCTCTGGGGCGGCGCGGTCGCGGCCAACCAGTGGGAAGGCGGCTGGAACCTGGACGGGCGCGGGCCGGCGATGACCGATGTCACGACCGGCGGCACAAGGGACCTGCCAAGGCTCATCACATACATTGACAAGGACGGCAGGCACGGCACCCTGACCCGCGGTGAGAAGCTGCCGGAAGGGGCCAAGTACGCGGTGCTTGAGGAATACCA
>JAEEHG010000137.1 GCA_016280695.1 Solobacterium sp.
GCGCAGATCAACACTGCCACCATCGCCCTGGATACGCCCGGCCATTCATGGCAGGTCACTGCCCAGGGCAAGAGCCCGCTCGCCCATAAGGGCGAGCTGTATGCCGCCAAGGTCATGGCCGGGTCAGTGATCGATCTGCTGGAAAACCCGGAAATCATCGCCGAAGCCAAGGCGGAATATGCCCGCCGGCGGAACGGCATTCCGTTTGTTTCCCCGATCCCGGCCAGAACAAAGCCGCCGGTGCCGAAAAAGTAACCATATCCCCGGCATAAGACACAGCAGCGGAAATCAGGAAGATTTCCGCTTTTTTTCACGGCTGGCAGCTCTCCACGAACCATTTATCCTTTTCCAGGAAAAGATTCTTCCGCTGCCCCTGGACCACGCACACGTAGCGGACCCCGCAGCCGCCGACCGGTGATACCCTGCGGCTGACATTCAGAACCTGGTCCACCTTGTATTTCCGCCCGTCTTCCCAGCAGATATACATCGGCATCATCTTCCCGCTTTTCCTGTGCATGGCAATCACATCCACATATTTTTTATACAGATCCATCCGTCACCGACTTCCTTCCGCCGAAACTGCCGGCCGGTCCCGGGATATGCTCTGCCGTATAGACCGGATCAGCCAGTTCTGTGTCCATCAATGTACAGCCGCGCCTGACCATGCCGGCCCCGAACCGTTCCCGGATGTCATCACAGGCCTTTTCCAGGCTGCGCAGCCGGTCCCGCCGGTTTTCATCCGTGAACAGGGAAATCTGCCTGTCACGGTCAGCCGGCCGCAGTTCCGTCAGGGTCAGTCCGGCAGCCCGGAGCGGCTTTGCCAGCGTATATTTTTCTTTCAGCAGCGACATGCTTTCGCGCCACAGTTCTTCACCCAGGTCAGTCGGCACCGGCAGTTTCCGCTGCACTGTCTGCCATTTCAGATCATTCGTGCGCAGCGCCGCGGCAATTACCCGGCATTCCAGCCCCATCTGCCGCAGCCGGGCCGACAGCTGTTCCGCCACAATACAGAAGACGGCAGACAGATCAGTGAAACTGTCCGCGTCCCGCATCATGGTAACCGTCATGCCGAGCGCTGCCTGCGGTTTCCGGTATCCGTATGCGGCCACCCTGCCCGGATCGTCTCCCCGGGCCGCCGTCCGCATGATCTCCCCCGGCAGGCCGAACACTTCCCGCAGGGCGGTTTCCGGATACATTGCCAGATCACCGATTGTATGCACGCCCATCAGCTGCAGTTTCCCGGCGGCGGCAGGACCGACATGCATCAGTTCCCTGACCGGCCGCGGCCAGACAAGTTCCCGGAAATGATCCCTGCCGATGGTGACAATCTGCCGGGCCCCGGCCATATCACTGCCCAGTTTAGCGAACACCTTGTTCCAGGAGATCCCTGCCGAAACCGTCAGGCCCGTCTCCTGTTCGATCCGCCACATGACCGCTTCTGCCGCCTTGACGGCACTGCCGGCAGAGTCATACAGGGCTGTGACATCAATCCAGGCTTCATCCAGTCCATACGGTTCCACATACTCTGACCAGTCCGCATAGATCTCCCTGACATATTCCGTCAGCCGCATGTATTCGTCATAATCAGGCGGCAGGATCAGCAGGCCCGGACACTTCCGCACGGCTTCCCGCAGGGTTTCCCCGGTTTTGACACCGGCAGCGGCAGCCGCATCATTCTTGGCCAGGATAATCCCGTGCCGGCGGCTTGCGTCCCCGCCCACGGCCATGGCTCGGCGGCGCAGTTCCGGCCGTCTGACTTCCTCGATCTGCGCATAGCAGTGATTGATATCCATGTGTACAACCGTCCGGTCCCTCATCTTCATCTCCATGCAAGTTGATTATATGTCCGTTTGTTGCGTATATCAATATTCTGCGCAACAATTTGTGAATTATCGATTGTGAAATGTTGCGCGTTATATTATAATAAGCGCATGGAACTGAAACAGCTGATCAGAGAATACAAGCAGAAAACCGGGATCACCGACAGTGAGATTGCCCGCCGCACCGGTGTCAGCCGATCGACGGCTGCCCGCTGGAGCAGCGGTGAGATCCGCCGCCTTTCCCCGGAAACCATGGACAGGCTCAGCCGGATGATGGGCTATAATATCGAGCCGGTGCTCAGGGGAATGGATATTTCCGTCACCATCCCCGTGCTCGGTTACGTTAAGGCCGGCTACGATCTGCAGGCCGAAGAGAACTACCTCGGGGAGGAAGAAGTTTCCCTGGCTGAGCGGAAAGCCGGTGATTATTACCTGAAAGTCAGCGGCGACTCGATGAACGGGGCCGGCATCCTGGACGGTTCCCTGGTCCTGGTGCGGCAGTGCAGCCAGGTGGAAAACGGGACGATCGCCGTTGTGCTGGCGGGCGATGAAGTAACGGTCAAGCGGGTCCTGTACAAGGGTTCCATGATGATTCTTGAAGCTGCCAACCCGGACTATGAGACCAGGTATTTCACAGCCCGTGAGGTCCGCAGCCTGCCGGTCCGCATTCTCGGCCGGGTTATTTCATGCAAGACATATTTCTGAACCGGCTGCGGATTGCGTCAGGGAGGAAATGTCATTAATATATTCGGGGAAGGTAACTGCAAATGAAAACAAGCGATTTTGATTATGAACTGCCGAAGGAACTGATTGCCCAGACACCCCTGGAAGACAGGACCTCCAGCCGGATGATGGTTGTGCACAAAAACTCCGGCAGACTGGAGCACCGGCATTTTTTTGATATTCTTGATTATTTGCACAGCGGTGATGTGATTGTCCGCAACAATACCAGGGTCATCCCGGCCCGGCTGTACGGGATCAAGGAAGGAACCGGGGCCCACGTGGAGGTCCTCCTGCTGCGGCAGGAACCGGACGATGTCTGGGAGTGCCTGGTCGGCAATGCCCGGACTGTCAAGCCGGATACGGTTGTCTCCTTTCACGACGGCCGCCTGAAAGCCAGGTGTGTCGGTGTCGGTGACAAGGGCATCCGGAAAATGAAGATGCTGTATGACGGGATTTTCACGGAGATTCTCGATCAGCTCGGCACCGTGCCGCTGCCGCCGTATATCCGCGAAAAACTGGATGATCCCAACCGCTACCAGACTGTCTATGCCCGGGTTGACGGCTCCGCTGCCGCCCCGACTGCCGGTCTGCACTTCACCCCGGAGATTTTCCGGAAGCTGGAGGAAAAAGGCGTGCAGATCGTCGATGTCACCCTGCATGTCGGCCTGGGAACGTTCCGGCCGATGGACACGGAAAATATCGAAGAGCACATCATGCATTCGGAAGTCTATTACATGTCTGCCGAAGCCGCCGAAACCCTGAACCGGGCCAAGGCGGAAGGCCGCCGCATTGTCGCTGTCGGCACCACCTCCGTACGAACCCTGGAATCGGTCTGGAACCGGTTCGGAAGATTTGCGGAATGCTCCGGGGAAACTACCCTGTTTATCTATCCGGGCTATGAATGGCACACCATTGACTGCATGCTGACAAATTTCCACCTGCCAAAATCCACACTGATCATGATGATTGCTTCCTATGCCGGCCAGGAACTGGTGTTTAAGGCATATGAGGAAGCGGTCAGGGAGCGCTATCGTTTCTTCTCCTTCGGAGACTGCATGTTCATTACTGATGAAGACTGAAGAATATTGGGAATACCTGCAGAAACGCAGGCAGATGAACAAAACAAATTACTATCTGGAATCACTGCGGGAAATCGAACAGATCCGCCGGGAATTTGACCATAAGCCGCGGCTGCTGCTGCATGCCTGCTGTGCTGTCTGTGCCGGCTGGCCGCTGGAATTTCTCTCCGATGTTTTTGATATTACAATTTACTATGCCAATTCGAATATCTGGCCGGCCGCGGAATACAGCCGGCGGCTGGCGGAACTGGAACGGTTCGTGAAGGAAGTCTACGGGGATGCTGTCGATGTGATTGTCCCACCGTATGACAATGCCGCCTATACAAAGAAACTGGAACCGCTGAAGGACGATCCCGAAGGCTTCCGGCGGTGCTTCCTGTGCTATGCCGAACGCATGGGTGAAGCTTACCAGTATGCGGCTGAGCATGGCTTTGATTACTTCACTACCGTCATGTCTTCCTCCCGCCAGAAAGACAGTCAGAAAATCAACGAAACCGGACGGGCCCTGTCAGCCAGATGGCCGCAGGTCAGATACTTCTACTCCGATTTCAAGAAGAAAGGCGGCCAGGAACGCCGCGACGAGCTCGCCGCCGAGCATCACCTGTACCGCCAGGATTACTGCGGATGCATCTATTCGTGGGAAGAACGCTTTCTGCCCGATCTGAAAAGCCGCTGACTGTCATCACAGCCGGCGGCTTTTTTTGATTCCCTTACTGTACTTTGAGGGCCTGCTCGGCGAATCTCTTGCCGTAGGTGACAAACAGATCCCGGAATGTTTCCGCGCCCATGGTGCTGACTTCCACCGGACCGTAATGGATGACCGGCGCACCCTTGGAACCGCCGCCGGAATAGAACAGCATGCCGAAGACCAGGATATGTTCCGCAATCCGCATGATGGTCAGATCAGCGCCGCCGTGGATGTACTGTTCGGTTGCGAAGGCACCGCCCAGCTTGCCGGCCAGGCCGAGCTTGCCGGCCCGCTTCTCAAGAAACTCATAGAACGCCGCGGTCGGGCCGCCCATGTATGTCGGGCAGCCGAAGATCAGCGCGCCGCTTTCTTTGGCATATGCTTCATCAATATCATCGATATGGAATGTCCGGGCTTCCACGCCTTCAACCTGCTGCAGGCCTTCGGCAATGTAACCGGCCACGGTTGCGGTGTTGCTTGTTTTCGAATCATAAATAACTGAGATTTTCATGTTATCCTCCTCGTTTTATCCTTGCCAGTATTATCTTACGCATTCCCCGCGGCAGCAATAAACCTGCCCTGTCAAACAGTCTGCCGATATAAACCGGCCGCTGCCGCTGCAGAGCCCTGTAAGCCTGTACGGCTGCCTGTTCTGCCGTGATGGCAGTGAAGTTCCGCCGGCTGTTTGCTTTGGCCAGAAAGCCGGTATCCACCTGACCCGGGCAATAGCACACCACATGCACGCCCGTGCCTTTCAGTTCTTCCGCCAGGGCTTCGCTGTAGCTGAGAACAAAGGCTTTGGAAGCGTAATAGCCGGCCATGTACGGACCCGGCTGGAATGCCGCCATGGAAGCGATATTCAGAATCGTCCCCTCACCCCGGGCAACCATGTCCTGTGCGTACAGCTTTGTCAGGCTCATCATGGCCGCGTCATTGAGCATGACCATGGCTTCCTCATCGGCAATCGGAATCTCCCAGCTTCGCCCGGAGAAACCGATACCGGCATTGTTGACCAGTACATCAATGCCGATTTTCTCTTCCTGCAGTTTCCGGTACAGCCTGCCGGCACTTCCGGGTTGTGACAGGTCCGCCTGCACGGCCAGGGCCGGCAGCCGGTATGCTGCTTTGATTTCCGCCGCGGCCTGTTCCAGTTTTTCCCTGTTCCGGGCCACCAGCACCGGCCGGTACCCATGGGCTGCCATGACAGAAGCCAGGGCCCTGCCGATACCTTCCGTCCCGCCTGTAATCAATACGCTTTTCATATATACATTGTACAAGGAAAAGGGAGCCCGCGCTCCCCTGTCAATCAGTTTTCGTCCAGTGCCTTCAGCTGCTCGTTCAGCAGTTCGATCACTTTTGTATTGGACCGCAGGATATCGAGTACATCCCCGACCCCGTTCATGGATTCACCCTTTTCAACATACTTGAAATAGGCTTCCCCCAGCCGGGTGTATGCCTTGGTGACATTGCGCTGATGCTGGCCGATCTGCGAACGGAGTTCCATCTTGCGCCGCTCTTTATTTACCGTACCGGACCATTCCTTTGTACTGTTTTCAACAATTTTCGCCGCCTTGTTTACAGCTTCTTCGAATGTTCCCTGAAGTTCATCGATTGTTTTTTTGATATCTGCCATGTTTACTCCTTCCCGGATCTGATCAGACCCTCAATGATTTTCTTGATTTCTTCCCCGGTTGCCTCACTCTGGGCAGCCAGGTCTGCCATGCCCCCGATAATTGCCTCGGCAAACAGTTTCGGGCTGAGAATATTCAGTTTGCGGCTGCTGTTGCCTTCCTTCAGAAGTTCCTCCAATACCGAAGAGGCGGTCTTCTTCGCTTCATCCACGCTCCGGCTGGCCAGGATCGACAGGTCGATATCATCGTTATCGCCCCTGAGTTTCTCCCACATCTGCCGGAAGGAAAGAATTGAATCTTCAATGAAAGCATCCAGGCGCTGGTCAAATTCATCCTGCCGCAGAGACCGCTCAATGGACCGGCGGAAATCCAGATTATACTTTTCACTGATGGCGTCTATCACGTCATCCTTGGATTCGAAATAGTAGTAGAACAGACCTTTGGCAACGTCCATCTCCTTGACAATCGCATTGATTGTCGTTTCCACTATGCCGTTCTCCCGGAACAGTTTCTCTGCCGCCGCGACAAATTCATCCCGCCGGATTTCACTGTCCTTGCTTTCCCGCATGATTGTCTCACCTCCAACCTCAGAGTACCATTTGACTGACCGTCGGTCAAGACTGTTTTCCGGCAGTTATGCTATACTCTCCGTATGAAACTTCTCTGCCCTGTCTGCGGACAGGAACTGCACCGTGTTGACCGGCGGGTCTGCTGCGCGCAGAATCATTCCTTTGATTATGCCCGGCAGGGATATCTGAACCTGGCTCTGCGTGCCAGAACCGGCTCCGGGGATGAAAAACGGATGGTCACGGCCCGCACAGATTTTCTGCATACCGGGGCCTACGGTTTTCTGCGGGATACCCTTTGTGCGTGGATCAGTGAAGAAAAACCGGAGGTGCTGGCAGACCTCGGGTGCGGGGAGGGTTATTACACAAGTGCTTTCCCGGTCAGGGAAAAATACGGTTTTGACCTGTCCAAGGATGCCCTGAAATACGCTGCGGCCCATGATAAAACAACGGCTTACATCGTCGCCTCGACCAGCCGCCTGCCATTGCCCGATGCCTGTGCGGATATGGCCGTCATCTGCTTCGCCCCGGTCTTTGAAAAGGAAATCTGCCGGATCCTGAAAGACGGCGGTTCTTTCCTGACCGTAACCCCGGGACCGGACCACCTGCTGGAAATGAAAGCCGTCCTGTACGAGCACCCCTACCGGAATCCGGAAAAATCCGGTGTCTCCTTTGTGCCGGAGAAAGAAGAGATCATTCGGCAGACCTTCCGGGCGGGATCACAGGAACTGGCAGCCCTGCTGACCATGACACCATATTTCTACCGCACCAGTCCGGAAGCCGCAGCCCGGCTGAACACCTGCGGGCAGCTGCAGGTGACAGCCGAATTCGTCCTCCGGCTGTACAGAAAAAAGTCACCTGCGCTCTTATGAGCAGGTGACGTTCTTTCCGTATTATTCGTCGTAGATATCGTTGCCGAGTGTGTCCACGCCGACAAAGCACGGGAAGTCTTCGACGGTCAGACGGACAATCGCTTCACTGAGCAGTTCCTCAAACGCAACCGGTTCTGCTTTTTTTATGCTCTGGGAAAGCAGGGCGCCGGCCCCGCCGACAGCCACAAAGTTGATGGCCTGGTTGCGGATGATTGCGTCAACCACCTCTTTGGAGCGTCGGCCCTTGCCGATCATGCCGGCAAGCCCGTCATCCAGCAGTTCCGGGGCATACGGGTCCATACGCGTGGCGGTTGTCGGTCCGGCTGAACCGACGGCATGACCCGGTTTCGGCGGCGTCGGCCCGACATAGTAGACAATCGCGTCCTTGACATCAAATGGATAAGGTTCCCCTTTTTCCCGCAGTTCATGGAGCCGTTTATGGGCAGCATCCCGGGCGGTATAGATAATACCGGTCAGATATACTTCATCCCCGGCCCGCAGTTTTTTCCTGGTTTCCAGGTCCATCGGCAGCTTGATATTGTACTTCATTCAGATCACCATCCTTGCATGACGGCACACGTGGCAGCAGATATTGACAGCGCACGGAAGCCCGGCAATATGAGTCGGGAACTGCTCAATCTGGATCTTGAGGGCCGTCGTTTTGCCGTGCAGGCCCATCGGTCCGACATTCAGCTGATTCGCCGCTTCCAGCAGTTCATCTTCCAGCTGTTTGTATCTTTCATCCGGATTTGACTGGCTGATCGGCCGCAGCAGGGCCTTCTTGGCCATGACCGCGCAGGAATCAAATGTTCCGCCGACCCCCACACCGACAACCATCGGCGGGCACGCGTTCGGACCGGCTTCCCTGATGGCATCGAGGACAAACTTCTTCACGCCCTCCACCCCGTCTGCCGGCGTCAGCATCTTGGTCTTCGACTTGTTTTCGGAACCGAAGCCCTTGGCCATGACTTCCACTTCCAC
>JAEEHG010000138.1 GCA_016280695.1 Solobacterium sp.
CTTGTTGCGCATGTAGTTCAGAACATCCTTGGCGAACTGCTGAGCTTCCTTGTGGGTCAGGTCAACACCCAGCCACTTGGCGTTCAGGGCGGCTTCGTTCATGCCGACCAGGCCGATGGTTGAGAAGTGATTGTCGAAGGTGCCCAGATATCTCTTGGTATAAGGATACAGGCCGTTGTTCATTAACTTGGTGATGACGTCTCTCTTGATCTTCAGGCTGCGGGCGGCCAGATCCATGACCTTGGTCAGACGGTTGAAGAAGTCTTCCCTGTTTTCAGCCAGATAAGCCAGACGGGGCATGTTGATGGTGACAACACCGACGGAACCGGTTGATTCGCCGGAGCCGAACATACCGCCGGCTTTCTTGCGCAGTTCTCTTAAGTCCAGACGCAGACGGCAGCACATGCTTCTGACATCGGAAGGTTCCATGTCACTGTTGACATAGTTTGAGAAATAAGGAGTACCGTACTTGGCGGTCATTTCGAATAACAGCTTGTTGTTTTCGGTCTCTGACCAGTCGAAGTCCTTGGTAATTGAATAGGTCGGAATCGGATACTGGAAACCGCGGCCGTTGGCATCGCCTTCGATCATGATTTCGATGAAGGCCTTATTGACCATGTCCATTTCAGCCTTGCAGTCCTTGTAGCAGAAGTCCATTTCCTTGCCGCCGACGATGCAGGGCAGTTCAGCCAGGTCATTGGGAACGGTCCAGTCAAGAGTGACGTTGGTAAACGGTGCCTGAGTGCCCCATCTTGAAGGAGTGTTGACGCCGTAGATGAAGCTCTGGATGCACTGCTTGACTTCCTTGAATGACAGGTTGTCAGCCTTGACGAAAGGTGCCAGGTAGGTGTCGAAGCTGGAGAAAGCCTGAGCGCCGGCCCATTCGTTCTGCATGATGCCGAGGAAGTTGACCATCTGGTTGCACAGGGTGGACAGATGCTTGGCCGGAGCCGAAGTGATCTTGCCCTGGATGCCGCCGAGGCCTTCCTGGATCAGCTGCTTGAGCGACCAGCCGGCACAGTAGCCGGTCAGCATGCTCAGGTCATGAATATGGATATCCGCGTTGCGGTGGGCATCGGCGATTTCCTTGTCATAGACTTCGCTCAGCCAGTAGTTGGCTGTGATCGCACCGCTGTTGGACAGGATCAGGCCGCCGACCGAATAGGTAACGGTGGAGTTTTCCTTGACCCGCCAGTCCAGCGCTTTCAGGTAGCTGTCAACGAGTTTCTTGTAGTCCAGTGTTGTTGTCGCAATATTACGGATATTTTCCCGCTGCTTGCGGTACAGAATGTAAGCCTTGGCCACATCCGCATAGCCGGCGTTGCTGAGCACCTTTTCCACGGAGTCCTGAATGTCTTCAACGGTGATCCGGCCGTCCTTGATTTTCGGCTCGAAATCACTCGTGACCTGCAGGGCGATCATATCCAGAACTGTCTGGTTATACTGCCTCTCACAGGCATCGAATGCCTTCTGTACGGCATTGCTGATTTTGCGGACATCAAACTCCGCCAGTGACTCATCTCTTTTTACTACCTTGTACATATAATTACCCTTCCTTTAATCCCCTGAATTCCGTGCCGGGCAGAATTTCCGCCACGGCCTGCCGCAGTTCCCTCATTTCTGCGGCACTGTATGCCGTCCAGCCGGGCTGGATGACATTTTCACTTTCTGTATACTGCTGCAGATAATAGTGCTTCGCCCCTTTGAGCCAGGCAGCGATATCGAGCAGATCCTGCCGGTCATGCAGTTCCCTCACCACCGTGGTGCGGAACTCGTAGTCCGGCGCCTGCGCCATGATGATCTTCCGGGATTCCTCGATCAGTTCCGGCGCAAAGTTTTCGCGGTTGATGCCCGCGGTCCGGGCATACTTATCCGGCGTATTCTTGATATCCATGGCCACGTAGTCGATCAGCCCGGTATCCAGCAGATGCCGCAGTTTGTCCGGATAGTAGCCGTTGGTATCCAGCTTGACGAGGTAGCCCATCTTCTTGATGTCCCGGATGAAGTCCTCCAGGCCTTCCTGCAGCAGGGGTTCCCCGCCGCTGATGCACACCCCGTCCAGCAGTCCTTTCCGTTTTTCCAGATACTCCATGACTTCCTCCGGATCGAAGAAATCGTAGTTTTCCGGAATGAAGACCAGGTCCTTGTTGTGACAGAACGGACATTTGAAGTTACAGCCGGAAGTGAAGATGGTCGCGGCGACCTTGCCGGGATAGTCCAGCAGGGTCATCTTCTGCATCCCGCCGATCCGTACCCCGGAGTAACGCGGCTCCGGCACCAGATACATGCGGCTGTTGACACAGACTCTCTCAAGCATCTCCTCGAACAGGTCGATGTCCACATCCTGGCCCAGCCGGCGCCGCAGTTCATTGCGGTATTCATACAGCGGCGGCATGATTTCCGTTGCCTTCTGTGTCGTGTACAGGCGTTTGACCCGGCGGTCGTTTTCATCCGTCTGGGTCTGCACATAACCCTGTTCAATCAGCTTCTGGATGCTCTTGGTCGTCGTTCCCTTATCCACTTCGCCGATCCGGGATACTTCCTGCATGGAGATGCCCTCATTCTCATTGATGAAGAACAGGAACATCAGCTGGCCGCTGCCGATATCGTATTGGGCCAGCGCTTTGTCAAAGTATTTCTGCATGTTCCTGTATAGAACAGACAGATTGATCAGGAAGTTGTTCTGCTCTGCTGACATTGGCATTTCCTCCGGTCGGTCTGATGGCGCTAAATAAAATAGTTGGATTTCCTACTTTTGCTTCCATGGAGAATGATAACGCCGAAATCCGGTTCTGAAAAGACTAAATTTCAAGTTATTTTCTGCACAAATCCGGGAAATCCTGCCACTTGCAGAAAAGACGTTTCAAAGCCCCGATTTTATCGCCATTTCCTGACTTTTATTTCCCATTTTCCCAAACCGGGCATTTTGTCCGGGATTCCGCAGAAGTCTGTTCATGATAGGAACAGAACAACGATTTCTTTATAATAGTTGGTGACAGTAAAAGGAGATGGCGTATGTCTGAACTGCAGTTTGTCTTTGTGCACGGACTGTCCGGCTGGGGCAGTTACGATGATAATTACCGGAAAATGCCCTACTGGGGCATGCGGGGCGGTGACCTGATGGTTTACCTGCGCAGCCGGGGATATGCCTGTTACGCGGCTTCCGTGGCCCCGGCGGGAAGTGCCTGGGACCGGGCCTGTGAACTGTATGCCCAGCTGGCAGGCACCCGTACCGATTACGGCAGGGCGCACAGCACAGCTTTTCACCATGAACGCTTCGGGCGTGACTTTACCGGCCGGCCGCTGCTGCCGGAATGGCATGACAATACCCGGCTGGTACTGCTTGGCCATTCGTTCGGCGGGGCTACGGTCCGGCTGTTTTCGGCCCTGATGGCAGAAGGCAGCAAAGAAGAAAGAACAGCCACGGATCCGGTTGACCTGTGCCCGCTGTTTGCCGGCGGCATGGCCGCGCGCATCCACACCATTGTGACCCTGGCAGCCCCGATGAACGGCACCACTGCCTATGACATGTTCGAAGACCCGGCATTTGATCCCGCTGCCGTTAAAGTTCCCTGGTGGAGCCGATATCTGGCCGGGCTGATGGCCCGCGGCACAAAACCCGCCCTTGACGGCCGGGACAGGCGCGATTACGCCGCCTATGACATGCATATCGATAACGCCATGGCCATGAATGCCCGGATCCCGACCCTCGCGGACACGTACTATTATTCCGTGCCGTGCTGTGCCACCCGGCGCCGGGCTGACGGCACCTGCGTGCCGCTGCGGGAAATGGAGCCGCTGTTTGTCATGCGCTCGACACAGATCGGCGCCTATGCCGGTACAACTGCCGGCGGTGTACGCATTGATGAAGCCTGGCGCGACAATGACGGCCTGGTCAACACAGTCTCCGCCGCGGTCCCGTCCGGGGCTCCTTCCGTGCCCCTGGACCGGGATGATATCAGGCCCGGGATCTGGAATGTCTTCCCGGTTCTCGCCGCCGACCATATGTACCTGCAGGGCGGCCTGATGCGCCGGCATGACATCCGCGCCTTCTATCTCGAACTTCTTGAGATGATCGCGGGAACTGAAAAGAACCCCCTCCGGAGTTCTTCTGATAATTAATTATTGCGGTAGCCTTCCTTGAGATCGACGACCGGTACAGCCACGGTGTCCTCCCGGGCCGGCAGGATGATCTCCCGGATCTCTTCCACGGGGATCTTGTCCGTCATCATCCCGTTGATCAGTTTCAGGATCTTCCCCTCTTCCCCGCTCTTAAAATCCTCCGGATTGGAAATATATCCGGAGTGTTCGGAACCATCTTCCAGCACAGCAGTGATGAATTTATTCAGATAAGGGAGCAGGTCTTCTTTTTCCATGAGATCAGTATAGCACTTTGCGGGTACGGGATTCATATTTAGTTTGGTCTGAAACATGCTATGATGACCGCGGAGGAATTCGCTATGGATATGCGCAGATTCATGAAATATTTCCACTGGCTGTTTATTGCCATCGGGGCCATTGTGCTGGCCATCTCCGTGCTGGCGGAACCGGTTCCGGGTCATCACGGCGGCATTCTCTTCGGCCTTCTGTTCTTTGTGATGTTCGCAGGCATTCCCGGCATCATCCGCTATGCCATAGAAGCACCGGCCAGGCAGGACAAGGCCATTCTGGACAGCGGGGTCAGCCGCACCGGCAAGATCTTCGGGTATCAGGAAGACGCCTCCATACTGGTCAACGGGCGGCCCATGCAGGACCTGGTCATCAGGTATTTCGATCATGGTGTCATCCGGGAGACGGTCGTGAACAATGATTCCACGGATCTGACGAAATTCCCCATCGGCGCTACCGTCACCATCCGCATCATGAACGGCCAGGCTGCCCTGGTGCCCGGCTCAGTCACGGATGCCCGGCTGCAGGGAGAAGAGAACCTGATGAATCCGGATTTCGATCCCACCGGCCGCCGGCCCTCAAAGGGCGTGCACTGCCCCAACTGCGGCTCTTCCCTGATCATTCCATATGGCATGTCGCTGATCTGCCCTTACTGCGGCTCGAAAGTCTCGCTGTCCGAGAAGGGCGACATCATTCACTGAAAAAAATCCTGCCGGCTGGCAGGACTTCTTTTTTTTTACTGTACCTTGACCTCCCCGGCCAGCACCCGGCGGTAATCCGCCAGGTTCTTTTCCAGCAGCGCCGGTGTGTCCAGTTCATACGGGCATTTCGAGGCGCACTGGTAACAGTGGATGCAGGTTTCGATCTTGTTCATCTCCGCCTGCCCGGCTTCGCTCAGCCATTTCGCGGACGGCGCCCGCCGCAGCAGCAGGCTCATCCGGGCACAGGTGTTGATCTTGATCCCCATCGGGCAGGGCATGCAGTAACCGCAGCCGCGGCAGAAGTCACCGGCCAGTTCCTGCTTTTCCTTTTCGATGAAGGCCCGGATCTCATCCGTCATCACCGCATCATGATCCATGAAGGCCAGCCACTCATCAAGCTCATTTTCCCGCTGGATGCCCCAGATCGGCAGGACGTCATGCTCAAGGGCAAACGCCATGGCCGCTTCCGCATGCGTGATCAGGCCGCCGGCCAGGCTCTTCATCGCGATAAAGCCCATATTGCGTTCATGGCACATATTGACCAGACGGATCTCCTTTTCCCCGGACAGGTAACTGAACGGGAACTGCATGGTTTCATACAGGCCGGATTCCACGCATTCATACGCCACCTCGATCTTATGGGCAGTCACGCCGATATGTCTGATTTTGCCGGCTGCCTTCGCTTCCAGCATGCACTCATACATGCCGCTGCCGTCACCGGGCTTCCAGCACTGATTGACCTGGTGGAACTGATACAGGTCAATATAGTCTGTCTGCAGTTTTTCCAGCGATGTTTCCAGATCCTTCCGGAATTCATCCGGAGTCAGGGCATGCGTCTTGGAAGCGATGAAGACTTTGTCCCGCATGCCGGCAAATGCCTTTCCGACCTTCTCTTCACTGTCGGTGTATGCCCTTGCCGTGTCAAAGAACCGCATGCCGCCGTCGTAGGCTTTCCGCAGAATCATGACGGCTGTTTCCATATCGGTACGCTGCAGCGGCAGAACCCCGAACGCGTTCTGCGGTACGGTGATGCCGGTCTGTCCCAGCGTGTAGTTTCTGATCATGCTTTTTTCCTCCTGTATGCTTTCATCCTATCAGGTATTTATATGTTTGCTTATATCAAAAAGGTTTTTGTCATTTTCGCTAATTACAAAATGTTATTTACAGCAGTCTGATGATGCCGGCGCCGATCATCATGATGAGCAGGCCTGCCGCCTTGCGCAGGGTTACCGGCCGTCGGGCAGTATTGAACCAGCCGAAGTGATCCACCAGTGTCCCCATGGCTGTCGAGCCCAGCAGGTTCATGATAACCGTCATGCCGGTGCCGATATGGGCCGGTGTAACGGTGTTGGCCGAAAGGCACAGCGCCCCGAGGATACCGCCGATCCACATCCACCACGGCTTCAGGTTTCCTTTCAAAGCATCTGCCGAGAGCTTCTGGCGGCCCGAGACAAGCAGCGCAGCCAGAATACAGCAGATCGTCAGGAAGGATACCGAGCTGGACACCAGCGCGGTCTGAAACGGATTGCCGGTTAAGCGGCCGAAATAACCGTTGATCGAGGTCTGGGTGGTGCCGATCGCCCCGACCAGGACCGCGCAGAGCCGGTACAGATTGACACCCGCGGCACCAGTCTGCTGTTTCTCCCGGGTCAAAGACGCCGTCAGGACCCCGGCAAAAACCAGCAGTGCCCCGCCGAGCCTGGTTGCGCTCAACGGGGTCACGTTGCCCCGGAACAGGCCGAGGGCATCAATGAGCAGCCCCGTGACAATCTGCCCCAGGATCGGGAAAATAACCGTCTGCACGCCGCCGAGTTTCGGGAACAGCAGGATATTGCCGGTCATGACCGTTACCCCGCAGAGCCCGCCGATGTAAATCCACTTCGGCTCCCCGGCCAGCCTGTCCCAGGGAAGGCGCAGGCTTCCCGCCGTGAAAAACAGCACGCCGGCGATAAACAGCAGCGAGGTCAATACAGATACAAAGGCAGCAGAAAACGGCGATCCAAGCCGCTTTCTGAGTCTGGTATTTATACACGTCTGCAGCGGCATCAGCATGCCGACTGCCATGGCGAGAAAGAACATCATACCGCTTTATTTATTTCCAGGTCGGCGGTGTCCAGTCTTCACTCATCCGCACCGGCTCCGGATACGTCTGGCCGAACAGCCGCAGTTCCACATGATCGATAACCTGCGCTTCCAGCGGCTCATAGACGACCATCTCCGGAATGATGAAATCCTCCAGCAGCCTGGTTTCACATGCGGCGATGCGCAGCACTTCCTCCATGCCTTCAATGACATGGCCGAAGACCGGGTATATACCCTTGTGCTCCGGGCAGTCCTTCAGCGGGAAAAAGAACTCTCCGCCCGCCAGCCCATGGCTGCCGTAGCCGCCCATGCATACACACCCCGGGTGCGAATCGAGCGGTTCGATCTCCGGGTGCAGGCTGAATTCATTCGGAATCAGATAGCGTGCTTCTTTCTTTCCGAAGCCGGAGTAGGATACATCCACCCACTTGCCGGGCACGATTCTCTGTATGGCATAATGATCCATCAGCCCCTGACGGGCGATGTGGATGAAGCTGGCAACCGTGTTCGGGGCTGCCTCAGGCAGAAGTTCAATGACGATCTTTCTGCCGTTTTCCATATGCAGGATTGCTTGCGGGTTCATCTGATCTCCTCCATATTCATGATATGATCTGTGCCGGGAACATATTGTTAAGAAATATGTCCGCTCATTTGTTTTATTATAGCATTGGATGAAGCCGCTGCCGGACACACCGGGCAGTGTCTCTTTATCCAGTAATGATTCTGTTTCTGCTAAAATAATTGTCAGGAGGTAACTGATATGCCATGGATTCTGATTCTCATCATTCTGGCGGGATATATTGTATTCAGCTGTATCCGCATTGTTCCCCAGGGCTACGAATATGTCATTGAGCTTCTGGGCCGTTTCAAGACCATCTGGCCGGCCGGCCTGCACCTGAAGATGCCTGTTGTTGAGCGCATTGCCAACAAGGTCAACATCAAGGAGATGCTGCTGGACGGTGATCTGCTGCCGGTGATTACCAAAGATAACGTCACCATGCAGATTGACTCAGTCGTATACTTCAAGGTCTTTGACTCGCATCTGTTTACCTATGGGATTACCGATGCCCTCAAGGCGATGGATCTGCTGTCGGCCACAACCCTGCGGAACATCATCGGTGAAATGACGCTGGATGAAACGCTGACCAGCCGTGAAACCGTCAACTCCAAGATGCGCACAGTTCTCGATGAAGCCACTGACCAGTGGGGTATCAAGGTCACCCGTGTGGAGATCAAGAACATCGTGCCGCCGCAGCAGGTCAAGGAAGCGATGGAACAGCAGGTCACTGCCGAACGCAACAAGCGGGCGGAAATCCTTGAAGCCGAAGGCCACAAGCAGTCTGATATTCTCAAGGCAGAAGGTCATAAAGCTGCCCTGATCCTCGATGCCGAAGCTGACAAGCAGAAGAAGATCCTGGAAGCGGAAGCGGAACGCCAGGCCCAGATTGAACGGGCTACCGGCCAGGCGGATGCCATCCGCCGGGTGGAACAGGCCAACGCCGACGGTCTGCGCATGCTGAAGGATGCCGGCGCGGATGAAACCGTCCTGCGGCTCAAGAGCATTGAAGCCCTGGCTACGATCGCTGACGGCAACGCCACCAAGATCTTCCTGCCGGCCGAACTGTCCGGTATTGCCGGTCTGGCCAGCGGTTTCGGGGAAATGATCAAAACATCCCAGGAAGATGCCGCGAAGAAAAAAGAACCGGCCCAGCCGGAACAGAAAAACATCCATCAGGAACCTGATTTCCTGAACCGGAAAATCGTGTAGTATTGCCTTGGCAGGGGCAGTCTCCCTAACGGGAGGCTGCCTTTTTTTATTCGTTATCCACTTCATAAAACGTGGTTATAACAATCCGGCTGTTATGTTCATATTGCAATCGATATACACATAACAGATAGCAAATTATGCATGATTCCATATATGAACATGTATCATTTGCTTTTTTTTAATAACTTAAAATCTAAAAAAGGATAGCCTCTGATCAATGGTACCCCTTTCAGCATCATAAATTGCCGGTTCGGGGCCAGCGGTTTATACATCCACTGTCAGAAGTACATCCGGAAAGGAAAAGTATGCAGAAAATTATTGAAGAGTACATTGACTCACATCGTGATGAGATCATCCAGAAATGGCGTGAACTCGTCGAGATCGAAGCATTCTGGTCTGAAACTGACTACACCAGGGAAGTCGCAGCTTATGTAAAGCAGCTCTTCGAGGATGCAGGATGCGAATGCGAGATGGTCGATCCTGATCCTTCCATTCCGACCCCGCCGGTTGTCACCGGTGTGATCGGTAAAGATCGTCCGGGCACCCCGATCCTGTTCGGTGGTCATTATGATACCGTCTTCAAGCGCGGTTTCCTGAAGGATCATCCGTTCCGCATCGATGAAGAAGGCCGTGCCTATGGCCCTGGCGTCCTTGACATGAAGGGCGGCATCGTTATTGCCGCGTATGTCATCAAGGCCCTGGAAGCCGCCGGCTACAACGAGCGTCCGATCCGCATTTCCTTCTGCGGTGACGAAGAAGGCGGCAGCAATCACGGCAAAGTTGCCGATGTCCTGGCAGAGTCCGGCCGCGGATGCGAGTACGCATTCAACATGGAAACCGGCATCCCGAAGGACAACGCCATCTGCGTCGGCCGTAAAGGCGCCGCTGCCGGCAAGTTCATCGTTCACGGTGTCGCAGCCCACTCCGGCAATGCTTTCGAAGCAGGCCGCAATGCAGTCATCGAAGCCGCTCACAAAATGCTCGAAATCGATGCCCTGACCAACCTGGAAACAGGCACGCACATGAATGTGGCCATGGTCAAGGGCGGCCTGGTCCCGAACCAGGTTCCGGACATCTGCGAAGTTACCTGGATGTGCCGTTTCCGCTACATGGATGAAATGGAAAAGACCGTCAAGGCAGTGAATGAAATCCTTGCCAAGACCTTCATCGAGGGCACAACCACAGAGAACATCTACCTCGGCGGAGGCAACGTCTTCGAAGACACCAAAGAGAACAATGCCCTGGTTGACTTCATCGACAAGATCAGCCAGCAGTATGGTTACGGTTCTGTCGGCAGGATCTTCCTGGGCGGCGGTTCCGATGCCCCGAACTTTGCCCGTTACGGTGCCATCACCATCTGTGCCTGCGGTGTCCTGGGTGAATGGAACCATACAGACCGTGAATATGCGATTGTCGAATCCATGTTCACAAGAGCCAAGATGTGGGGTGCTGTTGTCACACATCTCAGCGAACACAAGCATTAATTCCAGGTTTGGTTGATAAATAAAGGAGA
>JAEEHG010000139.1 GCA_016280695.1 Solobacterium sp.
ATGTATCTGAACAAGTACGGAAAAAACAACCTGCCGATGGTGGCGGAAGTGACCCCGTACATGATAGAGAAGAGAGATGATTTTACGGTTAAGCTGGTTGAACCGCAGCAGACCCTGCCGTGCTATGAGGTCAGGGCGAATATTTCCTATGAAAACACCAGAGTGGACCTCGATGACTTTGTGAATGTGGTTGCCGCGATTATCGTAGACAACAACGGCCGCCTCGAAATTGCCGAGGTCTATGCATACAACAATTAAACGGGAGGGAAGGCAATGAGTACGAACAAGAAAAAGCGCACAGCACCGGCCGGCACTTCCGGAACAGCAAAGAAAAATCCCGTTCATCGGGATATGTCAACAGTCAATATCATTCTGACCGTGTTTACGGCACTGGCAGATCTCGGTGTTGTCTATACAATGCTGAACACTACCCGGTTTGCTACCCTGTCAAAGCCGGCATTCATCCTTGTCAATATCCTTGTGCTGATCCTGCTGCTGATCCTCAATGTGTCAGTCATGCTCGGCATCCGCAGCCGGAAACGGGGCATGTACATTATGGGAAGTGCCCTGATGGTTGTGTTCCTGCTGATCGGTGCCTACGGATCATTTGCAATCTCCAAGGTGAATACAAACATTGACAAGATTACCAGCACCGAGACAACGGAATCCGTATCGGCCAGCCTGGTTGTCTACAATGATGACGGGAAGGCTGAAATTACGGATGTGGCAATGCTGGACGGCAAAACAGTCGGTTATGCCATGGGCACCAAGCCGGCGGAAATCGGCAAGGCCCAGATTGCTGCCCAGAATGTCAATGTCTCCTATCAGGAATACCAGGACTACTCGGCTGAATTCATCGGCCTGCTGAACGGTGAGATCCAGTGTGCGATCCTGCCGAGCAACTATGAAGCCATATTCGTACAGGAAACCAGTCTGAAGCAGTATCTTGAAAATACGGTTTCCATTATGGACTTCACGGATACTGTCAAGGTGGAAAGCCAGACAACTGCCGGCAAGGATCTGACCAAGGAACCGTTTACCGTACTGCTGATCGGCAATGCGGACGGCCTGTCTGATACGATGATCCTGTGTTCGGTGAACCCCATCAGCATGCGGGTTACCATGTCTTCCATCGCCCGTGACTCTTACGTTCCGATTACCTGCTACGGCGGCGGATTCAGCAAGATCAACGCGGCCAATGCCGTCAGCCGGGAGTGCCTGATGAACACCATCAAGCAGCTCGTCGGCGTCGGAATTGACTACTATGTGGAAGTTAACTTCCAGGGTGTTGTTGACATTGTCAATGCCATCGGCGGCATTACCGTTGACAGCCCGGTGGAATTTGTCGGCCAGACCGCATCGACTGTGCGCGGCACCAAGACAGTCTGGGTGCCGGCCGGCAAGGATGTACCGCTGAACGGTGAGCAGGCGCTCGCGTTTGCCCGTGAACGGTATGCCTTCTCGACCGGTGACTTTGCCCGTCAGGAACATCAGCAGATGGTTATCAAAGCCATGGTTACCAAGATCCTGCGGACAAGGGATATCAATACATTCCTGAAGATCCTGGATGCGGCCGGCAACAACATCAAGACCAATATCACAATTGAACAGATGACCGGCTTCATGAAATATGCCCTGCAGAAGGGAAACAGGCTTTATGACAAGGATCATGTCGAGAATGTATTTGACATCATCACATCCAGAGTGACAGGTTATTCCAGCGGTCTCTGGGATCCGGGCATGGAGATCATTCTGTATATCTACCGGCTGTACCAGGGCTCCCTCGCTGATACCAGGGCATTCATCACAAGAAACATCAACATGGATTCTGCCTTTACACATAAACCGATTGTCGAATGGTCCGTCAACTGGGAAATCAACAGCCCGGTAATCTCGGCCCTGGCATACAACGAGCCGATTATCCCATCGGATGTACCGCCTGAAGTACTTGAAAAGGATTCCAGTGAACAGGGCTGCGCAGTGAATGCGTCCTGGAACGGCAACACATGTGAATGTGACGGCGGCTATACCGGTGACGGTTATAAAGAGTGCAGGAAGGTGGATGCAGAAGCCAGCCCGACCCCGAGTGCTTCACCTTCGCCGACGCCTTCAGACTCACCAGGTCCGGAACCGACAGAAAGTGCAGAGCCTACTGCCTCTGCCGAACCGACTACGCCGGATCCGCAGACAGTTACCTGCTGGGATGGCAGCGTTGCCAGTGATCTGAGTGCCTGCCCGGGCTATGTTGTCTGTTCAGACGGCTCGTGGAAGTACACTGAGGCAGACTGCCCGGCTCCGCAGCCGACACCTGTCACCTGCTGGGACGGCAGTACGGCTGATTCTGTTGAGGCCTGCCCGGCCTATGTGGTCTGCTCAGACGGTTCATGGAAGTACAGTGAGGCAGACTGTCCGGCTCCCGAGGAGCCGCCGGCAGAACAGACTCCGGAAGGCTGAGGAACCGAATAAAAAGGAAAAAGCTGTGTATGCATCAGGTACACAGCTTTTCTTTCAGTGTGATTCTTAAGAGAATGAAACGGTGACCTATGTTATAATTAACGTCGGTTTATCTGATACAGACAATTCTATGGCAAAACGGAAAAGAAGACTAAAAGCCGGGATCAGAAGATTCAGCCGGCAGACAATGCTCATTGCCTGTACGGTTCTTCTGACCGGGTTGATATTCGGATATGCTGCGGCACTGATTATACTGAAGGGACCTTCACCGACTTTCAGCAACCTTGTTGTCTCAACACTGATGGAAACAAGGCGCGGCAAGCGGCTGGCGCACCTGTTCTTCACGGATGATCAGATCAATGAAATCCTGTACAAGAACAGCATTGATTATACGGACAGTGTATCCATAAACAACAATGATGAATTCGTCATTCCGGAAGATGAGAAGGACCTGATCATTATTGAAGATGTTTCCGGTTCAACATTCCATGGCAAGATGATGATGGTCCGGGATCCTTCGCGGATCAAACTGGGGGTCAATTCACTGCTTGATCCGAAAGAAGCAGGGGAGTATCTGGTGCAGGATTATGTCCGGGCAACAGGTGCTGTTGCCGGGATCAATGCCGGCGGTTTTGATGACCCCAACGGCCAGGGGGACGGCTCAATTCCCTATGGTATCATCATCAGGGACGGGGAACTGATTTACGGAAAACCCAGTGACTGGAATTCCGTCATCGGTTTTAATAAGGAGAATCACCTGATTGTGGGCAATATGACAGCCCAGGAAGCCCTTGACTGGGGCATCCGGGATGCTGTTACGTTCGGCCCTGTATTTATCGTGGACGGCAATAAAATCACTGTTACCGGGACCGGCGGCGGCCTGAATCCCCGTACGGTGATCGGCCAGACCGCAGACGGCACGGTGCTTCTGCTGGTCATTGACGGCCGGCAGACATCCAGCCTGGGCGCGTCCTATGAAGACTGCATCAGGATCATGCAGCAGTACGGCGCCATTAATGCGGCCAATCTGGACGGCGGCAGTTCCTCGGTCATGGTCTATGACGGACAGATTATCAACAGCATCGTTACAATGGGAGAAGGAAGGTCAGTACCGACAGCATGGCTCGTAGAGTAAAGGAAAAAGATGAGCGCAGCTATGAAGAAAGAGTCAAGACAGGCAGGCAGTTTTACTTTTTCCTGCTGAAGCTTTTCCTGTCCGCTGCCGTTGTGCTGGGGGCCGGCCTCGGTTATCTCTGGTACTGGCTGGAACGCTATGAAGCGGAGAGCATCAACGGTGCAATGACAACTTATTTTGAAAGAGTCGGCAACCAGGACTGGGACGGCCTGTACCAGGATGACGTGGACTATTTTGTTGAGTTTAACAGTAAGGAAGATGTTGCCGAGTATCTGTTCTCCACCTATAACGGCAAGAATTCCTGGGGCCTGACAACATCATTCTCCTGGACCGACGGGAAAAACGAATTCTACAACGTCTACTACGAAAGAGAGCAGATCTGCATTATTGAACTGACTAAGCCTGCCGGCAGCAAAACCTGGAAAGTGCGCACGCTGAGTCCGAGCGGTGAATATTACTTTGATGATTATACCGGCAACGGCTTTACCATCAACAATGTGGATATCACCAATAATGAAGCCTACTACAAGGAACTGACCATACCGTATGGTTTCCGTGACCTGGAACTGGATGAGAAAATGCCGAAGGCGGCCGAGTACCTGGTCCGCGGCTTCATCCATACACCCGACATCGAGCTGAAACAGCCCCAGACCGACATGTACGTCCGGGATCATACGACAAATCTTTACTATATCGGAAAGAAGCCAACAGAAGAACAACTGGCAGAGTTCACGGAAGAGATCGAAACAGTGTCCGTAGACTACTGCAAATACATCACAAGAGACGGTACATTCTACTCGCTGAACCGGCACCTGTATCCCTATACAGAGTTCTATAACAATATCCGCGGCTTCGACAACCAGTGGTTCGCCAATCATGAATCCATCGAATTCAAGAATATGAAAGTGTTTGATGTCATGCCGGTCGGAGAGAATGCGTTCATCGGTTCGATTTCGTTTGATTATATTGTTTCAACAACCTCCGTGAACAGAACGTATTCCAATACATACCAGCTGTTCTTTGTGAAGAACAGCCAGAATGACTGGAAACTGACCAATCTTGTCATTGTATATGATGACAGTGTCCAGGAATAGAACATGCCGGTCATGAGGACCGGCATTTTATGATATGATGCATAATATCAGGGGGAATATGTATGCTGAAGGTGATTGTAGCGGACAATTATGAAGAGGTAAGCAGGGAGGCTTTCAGAATAGTCAAGGAGACGGTCAAGATTCTGCCGGAGCCGGTTCTCGGCCTGGCAACCGGATCGAGCCCGATCGGCCTGTATAAGAAAATGATTGCCGACCACAACGCGGAAGGAACGTCATATGACAAGGTGCGGACATGGAATCTTGATGAGTATATCGGCCTGCCGCGCAGTCATGACCTGAGTTACTGGACCTTCATGCACGAAAATCTTTTTGAGGGTATCGATATTCCCGAGGAAAATGTGCATGTCCCATGCGGTGATACGGAAGATCCCGAAACAGAATGCGCGAAGTATGAGGAAAGCCTGAAAGATGTGACGATTGATCTGCAGGTACTCGGAATCGGTGCGGACGGCCACATCGGCTTCAATGAGCCGGGGACACCGTTTGATTCCCTGACCCATGTCGCCGAGCTTGCCGAACAGACCCGCCGTGACAATGCCCGCTTCTTTGAAAATGATATTGACCAGGTGCCGAAGCAGGCAGTAACGATGGGGCTTGGAACAATCATGCGGGCCCGGAAGATCCTGGTAATAGCGACAGGCACGAACAAGGCAGACGCAGTGTATGGCATGCTCAGGGGACCGGTGAGCGAGGACTGCCCGGCAAGCATCCTGCAGAATCACGAAGATGTCACGGTGATCCTTGACAAAGCGGCCGCCTACAGGCTCTGAGCAATTACGTTGACGAAATTATATTTTATGCAATAATTATCACGGAATGAAGGAGGAATAAACTCATGAGAATTATTGAAAACAAAGCAGAATACGAACAGCTTCTCAAGGACAGCAAGTCTGTCTTCGTTGACTTCTACGCTGACTGGTGCGGCCCGTGCAAGATGGTCAGCCCGCTGGTTGAAAAGCTTGCCGAAAAGCACACGGATGTTGCCTTCGTCAAGGTTAACGTCGACAACACACCGGATATCGCCGCCATGTACGGCATCATGTCCATCCCGACCCTGATCGGCTTCAAGGACGGCGAAGTTGCCGGTTCCATCATCGGCTTCCAGCCGGAAGGCGTGCTGGAACAGCTGGTTGCCAGGACAAAGTAAAACACCGGATTGAAAGAGGCAGAAATGCCTCTTTTCTATTTCTGTCCGGGAAGCAGACGGATCATGTATAATTGTTGCGATGGAACATATACTTCGGAATCTTCTCCGCATCGGCATCGTCAGCATATATCCGGCAGTTCTGCTGCTGTCCTTTTTTCTGCTGAAAAGAAAAGAAACCTGGCGGGCCGTCATGCGGGCTTACGGGAAGCGGATCCTGCTGAACACACTGATCATCGGGACAGTGCTCGGCCTTGGCATTTTTATTTTTTTCCGGCTGGAAGACACCGTTTATGCATATGATTATGCCTGGCACTGGACCAGGGTGCTGCAGCTGCGGGAAATGTTTTTTGAGAACCCGCAGGGCATCCTGCCGCTGATCCAGCAGTCGCTGCTGCGGGATGACTATACATACCTGCCGGCGCTGCTGACCTTTCCCTCCAGCATCCTGAATACCGGCTACGGCTTCTTCTGCCTGACCAACATGGCCGCGTACTACCTGCCGTTCATGATGATCATGCAGCTGCTGTATTTCCGGTACTGTCCCGGGCGGAAGTGGCTGCCGGCCGGCGGCGCGCTGGTCTTTTATCCTGTTTACTACACGATATTCTTCGGGGAAGTGGATCTTGGCGGCATGGTATTCCTGGCCATGATCTATGTCCTGGTATTGTTTGAGGATTTTGAAAGGATTGACCTGGTTGATAATCTCAGTGTGAATCTGTATGGTTTCCTGATGATCTTCTTCCGGCGCTGGTATCTTTATTCGCTGGTGGTTTTCTATCTCTGCTATGTAATCAAATTCCTGTTTTATTACCATTTCAGGCCGTTTACGGCTAAAGCGGGAAAAGACTTTGCCCGGATGATCCTGTCCGGCCTGGGCCTGCTGGCCGTGCTGCTGCTGTTCTACCGGCCGTACGTCATGCGGATTCTTGGCAACAACTATTCGGAAGACTTTGCCTACAATAACAAAGAGGGCAAACTGGCCGGCTTTATCAATTACCTGTCACCGGTGATGACGGCTGTGTGCCTGCACGGCGTGTGGATGCTTGCCCGGCTCCGCAAACGGGAACCGCTGGTCATTCTGCTTGTAACAGTCATTGTGCCGACGGCGCTCTTCTGGAGCATCCAGTCATATGAATACCATCATTACTGCATCATCCTTCCGTCCCTGACGATCCTGTTCGGGTACGGGCTGTATCACTTTATCCGGCCGGATGCCCGCTGGGGACGGCCCCTTGTCTATGCCGTGCTGTTCTGCCAGCTGGCCCTGATCTTTTATCCGAACCGGATCCGTTTCCCGCTGTTCACGGCCCTGAGGAAGACGCCGGAAAAACTGGATTACAAGCAGGAAATGGCGGACTTTGCATACTGGCTGCGGGAGCATAGCGGGGAGTGTGTTTACTTCTATCTGTCGAGCGGCTCGGCCGTACTGAATGAGGACATGATCCGCAATTCGATCCTGCCGGACATCCATCCTCCGCTGCTCTATCAGGCTGTTCTGGATATCCGGGACGGCTTCCCGCGCAATCTGGGGGAACTCAGCTATGTCATTACAATCGACCCGATCCAGTATATCGATCCTGACTATCAGCACATGTATGACATCATTACCGAAGCAGTCTGGCATGAACCGCTGGTCCAGGCTGTCTACACGCCGGTGCATGAGCGCACCATTGCCGGGCTGAAGCTGACGGTATACCAGCGGACGGGGGAATACACGCCGGAAATCAAACAGTATTTCTATGACAGGATGCTGGAATATTATCCGGATAAAGGGGAGTATTTTGCCTACATTCTCGAATAAGCCCGGCAGTTTAGAATAATTAAACAAAAAGTTTAAAAAAGTGTTGCAATCCGCGGCACTTTTTATATAATGATCTGGGTTTCATAATCGGAAAAGAAATGTTTAGAATTGCTAAACAAGGAGGCTGCCATGGACATTGGAAAAAGAATCCGCCAGCTGCGTATCAAAAATGATCTGACACTGGAGGAACTGGCCAGCCGGACAGAACTGACCAAGGGCTTTCTGTCGCAGCTGGAACGCAATCTCGCTTCACCGTCCATCCAGACACTGGAGGACATCACGGAGGCGCTGGGCACAACCATGTCCACGTTCTTTGCCGAGGAAGCCAACAGCAAGGTCGTCTTCACCCAGGCAGACGCGTTCCTGGATGAGCAGGCGACACAGACCATTCACTGGATTGTGCCGAATGCCCAGAAGAATGACATGGAGCCGATCCTGCTGGAACTGCAGCCGGGCGCCCAGTCCAAACACATTGATCCCCATGAGGGACAGGAGATGGGCTACGTGCTCAACGGCAGGATCTACCTGGTCCGCGGACAGGACAGAAAGGGGAGTCTTGTACGCAAAGGTGAAACATTCTACATCAGCGGGGATGCCAGCCATTATCTGGAAAACCGCTCAGACCGTCCGGCCAGTGTGCTCTGGATCAGCACGCCGCCGATTTTCTAGGAGAGGGACAGATCATGAAAAAACTCGTTCAGGTAAAAAATCTCGTCAAGACATTCAATAACCAGGTGGTGCTGAAGGGCATCTCCCTGGATATTGAAGAGAATGAATTCGTCACCCTGCTGGGCCCGTCCGGCTGCGGCAAGACCACGCTGCTGCGGATCATCGCCGGCTTCCTTGATCCCGATGAAGGCCATGTGCTGATTGACGGACAGGATATCGCCGGGATTCCGGCCTACAAGCGGGATATCAACACTGTTTTCCAGAGATATGCGCTTTTCCCGCACCTGGATGTATACAACAACATCGCCTTCGGCCTGCAGATCAAGAAGGAACCGAAGGACATCATTGACCAGAAGGTCAGACGTATGATTTCCCTCGTCGGCCTGGAAGGCTTTGAACACCGGGATGTCTCCCTGATGTCCGGCGGCCAGCAGCAGCGGGTTGCCATTGCCAGGGCCCTGGTCAATGAACCCAAGGTCCTGCTTCTGGATGAACCGCTGAG
>JAEEHG010000140.1 GCA_016280695.1 Solobacterium sp.
GGGTCATGGTCCAGCCGGAAAAGATCAACGATGTCACCATGGTCAAGGTGGCGCATGATATCAAGGAAAAGATTGAGAATGAACTGACCTATCCGGGTCAGATCAAGGTCACTCTGATCCGTGAGGTCCGGGTTCAGGAACTGGCTCAGTAGCCATGAAAATACTGTTTCTGGGTGACGTGACCGCCCGCAGCGGGCGGGATGCCGTCATCGCGGAACTGCCTGGGCTCAAACAGGCGTACGGGGCGGATTTCACCATCGTCAACGGTGAGAACGCTGCCCATGGCAAGGGGATCACGACGAAGATCTACCGCTCGCTGAAGGAAGCCGGGGCTGACCTGGTCACGCTGGGCAATCACGCTTTTTCCAAAAGTGAGATCATCACCGGCATGGACAGCTGTCCCGACCTGATCCGGCCGGCCAATCTGGAACCTGCCGGGGCCGGTGCCTGCTGGGCGGTCAGAACCTGTCAGGGCAGACGCATCGCGGTGATCAACCTGCTCGGGAATATCTTCATGGACTGTGCAACGGAGTCACCGTTTGCGGCCATGGACAGGATCCTGCCGGAAGTACAGGCTGATGTCATCCTGGTGGACCTGCATGCGGAAACCACCAGTGAGAAACAGCTGTTCTTCCACCGTTACCGGCAGCGGATCAGCGCCGTGATCGGCACGCATACCCATGTGCAGACCGCTGATGAGTGTGTGCTGGGCGGCTGTGCCTTCATCAGTGATGTCGGCATGTGCGGACCATACGAGAGTATTATCGGCCGCAGCATTGAAGAAGTCATGGCCCGGATGATCGGCCAGGCCCAGACCCGGTTTACACCGGCAGAAGGACCGGCAATCATCTGCGGCGTTGTCATCGAGATCGATGACAATACCGGCCGGGCTCTCAGCATTGAGAGAATACAGAAACGTCCGTTCTGAGGAACGGGCGTTTTCATTCTGCCTGCCGGAAGCCCTTCTTCCAGTGCGGTTTCTTACCTGCGGCAAGACAGTGAAAATATGCATGGGATTACTTGATATAATAATTCTGGAAATGATGCAGTACGGAGATGAACATGACCGCAGAAGAACTTAAGCCGGCGGCAGTGGAAGCTGGACACGAGGCAATGACACAGGAATTACCGGCAGATACTGCTGTTCCGGCAATATCAGTCATTGTCCCGGTATACCATGTGGAGAAGTATCTCCGCAGAGCTCTGGACAGTCTCCTGGACCAGACTTTTACTGATTTTGAACTGATCCTTGTGAATGACGGCGGAACCGAAGCAGAGGCAGCGATCTGCAGGGAATATGCGGATAAAGACAGCCGGATTGTCTATCTGTCCCAGACAAATCAGGGATTAAGTGCAGCCCGCAACCGCGGACTGGATGTCCACAGAGGCAGATGGATCATGTTCGCTGACAGCGATGACTGGGTTAGAAATGATTTCTGTGAGCGGGCCCTGGCAAGCGTTCTGGCATCTGATGCAGATATGGGTATCTTCGATCTTGTTTATACTGAAAGTGATCATACGGCGGGGCATGTGCATCAGGTTAAACTGCCTGAGGGCCTGTACGACAGCGACACCATTCTCAGAGCAAGGCTGTGCGGAAAGGTTCAATGCTTTGTCTGGAACAAGATTTACCGTGAAGACCTGTGGGATGACATACGTTTCCCGCCCGGTGAATATTGGGAGGATGATGCTGTTATCCATGAAGTCATTGATAAAGCAGGAAAAATCGCTGTCATACATGACATTCTCTATTACAAGCCACGCAGAAAGGACAGTATCACTTCTGCGGCAGCCGAGCACAGGGAAGCTGCTTACTGGCAGTTTATCCAGCGCCGCAGACGCTGGGAATACCTGCAGCAGAACCACCCTGAACTGCTTTCAATGGCTGCTGATGACATGGTCATTTCGACGATTAAATACGGCCGGGACTGTGTCCTTTACAACGATGATTCTGAGGGCTTTGAAAGGATACGCCGCTGGGCAGAAACAACACATATTCCGCGCAAAGAAGTCAAACTGCAGCATCGTATCCGGTATACTCTGCTCATCTGCAGTAAACCGCTGTTCGGACTTATGGAACGAATCGTCCGTTTCATGATAAAGCAAAAGCAGTCAGCTGAAAAAAGGACCTGACGATGCAGCTGAACAAAGCAGGCGTATTATGAGAAGCTTGATGGCATAAACCGCGTGAGGACGGCAGAATCCTGTGGTGTCAGGAAGCCGGCGCGGTTTCAGGAGAAGGAAATGGTGAGAATACTGTTTGTCTGCTGGGGCAATATCTGCCGCAGCCCGATGGCGGAATACATCATGAAATATCTGGCTGAACAGGCGGGTCTTTCGGGTGTCTTTGCGATTGATTCGGCAGGCGTATCCGCAGAAGAAACAGGGAATCCCGTCTATCCGCCGGCCCGCCGGATCCTGCGCGCCCACGGCATCCCGTACGGGGATCACCGGGCCCGGCAGATGACCCGGGCGGACTATGACAGTTATGATCTGCTGATCGGCATGGATACGGTGAATATTGCCCGGATGAAATGCATCTGCGGCGGTGACCCGGAGCACAGGATCCGGCTGCTGATGGACTATACAGACCGGCCGGGCGATGTCAGTGACCCGTGGTACACCGGTGATTTTGAAACGGCATACCGGGATATCCTGGCCGGCTGCACCGGCCTGATGGCAGAAACAGAACAGGAGAGATGAACAAATGACAGAACAGTATATTCGTGAGTTTATCGCGCATGAGGAAAGCCTTCCGGCAGAAGAGCGTCCTTTTTACCATATGAACTGTGCCGAAAACCTGCTGCGCTCCGCCGCCTGGCAGTATGACCTGGATGTGCCGGAGGAGATGTTTCGGATTGTCATCCCGTACGGGGCAGGAATGCAGACGCAGAATACCTGCGGCGCGCTGCTCGGGGCGCTGGGGGCCATCGGCCTGCTGTACAGCGAAGAAAAACCGTCAAAGGATCTGAAGATGAAAGCGGCCGTACGGGCATATGTGCGCCGCTTCCAGGATGAGTTCGGCAGTCTTGCCTGCGCGGCAATCAAACCGGCATTCCAGGATGAACGCCGGACCTGTACGCCGGTCAAGGTCAGAGCCGGCCAGCTCCTGGATGAGGTCGCTGCGGATATCGATGTGATCTATGCCGATTATCTGAAGGAAACAGGACAATGAGGAAAAAAACTGTCATCGGTATCCTGGCCCACGTCGATGCCGGCAAAACCACCTGCATTGAAAGCATGCTGTTCAACTCCCGGCAGATCCGGAAGATGGGCCGCGTGGATCACCGCGACGCGCTGCTGGACTACGACGAAAACGAGCGCAGCCACGGGATTACGATCTATGCCAAGGAAGCCTACCTGCCATGGCAGGATACGGACATCTACGTCATCGACACCCCGGGGCATGTGGACTTTTCCAGTGAGATGGAACGCAGCCTGCAGGTGCTGGACCTGGCCGTCATCCTGATCAATGCCCAGGATGGTGTGCAGAGCCACACCAGGACCATCTGGCGGTGTCTGGAACAGTACCATGTGCCGGCCCTGATCTTCATCAACAAGATGGATATCAGCTACCGTTCTGCGGAGGAACTGCTGGCTGACCTGCGGCAGCACTGCAGTGAAGACTGTATTGATTTCAGCGCGGCCGACCGGCTGGAACGGCTGGCCATGGTCAGTGACGACATGCTCAATGCCTTTATGGAAACCGGCACGGTCAGTGATGACATGATCCGCCAGGCGGTATCCCAGCGGCTTTGTTTCCCGGTGCTTTCCGGCTCGGCCCTGAAAAACCAGGGGATCAGCGAACTGCTGGACCTGATTGTCCGCTGTGCCCCGCAGAAGGAATATCCCGATATCTTCGGGGCCCGGGTCTATAAGATCTCCACGGATCCGGAAGGCAACCGGCTGACCCATATGAAGATTACCGGCGGGGTCCTGAGTGCCCGCCAGCGCATCAATGAACAGGAAAAAGCGGACCAGATCCGGATCTACAGCGGGCCGGAGTACCGCATGGTGCAGCAGGCCGAAGCCGGCATGATCTGTGCTGTCAAGGGCCTCGCCAGCGTGGAAACCGGCCAGGGCCTGGGATATGAGGAAAACCGCACCCGGCCGCTCCTGCAGGCCTGCATGGACTACGAGCTGCTGGTGCCGGAAGGAACCGACATGCTCAGGCTGACCGAAACCTGCCGGCGGATCGCCGACGAGGATCCGCAGCTGATGCTGACAATCGATCCGGTGACCCGGAATATCCATATCCGCATCATGGGTGAAATGCAGAAAGAGATCCTCGAAGACCGGATCCGGCAGGCCTGCGGGGTTTCCGTGGGTTTCAGTTCCGGCGGGATTCTCTACCAGGAAACCATTGCGGCCCCGGTGATCGGTGTCGGCCACTTTGAGCCGCTGCGCCATTATGCGGAAGTCGTGCTGAAGCTCAGCCCGCTGCTGCGGGGGCGTGGGCTGCTGATCGACTCGGAATGCCCGGTTGACAATCTGTCTCTGAGCTGGCAGAAATCCATATTCACCAGCCTGCGGATGAGTGAACTGCCCGGGATCCTGACCGGCTCACCGTTAACGGATATGCGTATAACTATTCTCAACGGCCGGGCCCATCCCAAACATACCGAAGGGGGAGACTTCCGCGAGGCGGCCCTGCGGGCAGTCCGCATGGGGCTGATGAAGGCCGGCGGGGTGCTGCTGGAGCCGATGGTCAGCTATACCGTTACCCTGCCGCAGGAATACCTGAGCCGGGCCCTCTATGACCTGGAACAGCATCAGGCTTCCGTGCAGATCAGGGAAGCGGGAGAGGGCCAGTCTGTCATCAGCGGGCGGGGACCGCTGCGGCTCATGCGCAATTACCAGCAGGACGTGACGTCCTATACCCGCGGCCGCGGCACCTATGAAGCAGTACCGGACGGCTATGCGGAAACGGCCGAACAGGAAGCCCTGGTGACAGCCGGCGGCTATGATCCCGAGCGGGACCTGGCGCATCCGTCAGCCTCGGTATTCTGCGAACACGGCAGCGGCTTTGCCGTTCCGTGGTATGAGGTCGAAGACCACATGCACCTGGAACTGCAGAAGGAGACGAACAATACAGCCTACCAGCACCGCCGGTACCAGGTCAGCGCCGCAGACCTTAACCGGTTGAATGACATGGCCGGGGGGAAGAACCGGAAGGAAGACACCTATATCCGTGATCCCAGGAAACCGCTGAGCAGCGACCCGGTCCGCATCAAGGTCCGCGATGAACTGCCCACCTGCATGATTATTGACGGCTACAACATGATCTACGGCTGGGACAGCATGAAAGCCATGGCGGAAATCGATATCACCACAGCCCGGGAGAAACTGATCGATGAACTGTTCAGCTACCAGGCCTATCTGGGGCACCGCATGATCCTGGTGTTTGACGGCTACCGGCGGCCGGACAACTACGGTACTTCCTACCGCCGCGGCAAGGACATGAAGATTGTCTATACCCGCACCAATCAGACCGCGGACCAGTATATCGAGGAGATTACCAGCGAGATGAAGAAGAAGTACAACCTGATCGTGGTTACTTCGGACAACCTGATCCAGAACGCCGTGTTTGCCCAGGGTGCCATGCGCATGTCGGCCCGCGAGCTGGAGAACCAGATCCGTTTCCGGCGCGGGCAGGGCAGCTACAGCATCTGAACAGGCACATGTATGTTAATATTTTTAATCGCCTGAGATTGTTGAAGTGTAAAAACGCGGATGATATAATTTGTGACAGGAGGTAATTACCATTATGCCAGTAACAGTTGATAAGGAACTCTGCATCGGTTGCGGAGCCTGTGTAGGAGTTTGCCCGGTAGGCGCTCTGGAACTCGACGACGAGGGAAAGTCCCAGTGCAATGAGGACCTGTGCATCGATTGCCAGTCTTGTGTAGGTTCCTGCCCGGTAGAAGCTATCGCAGCGAAGTAAAAAAACGCAGAAAACCGTCCTTGATCAGGGCGGTTTTTTGTTGTCCGGGCTTGGGCGGTGTTATGGCGTAATCGTTTCCGAAAGCGTTTACACTGCTCTCGAAGAGGACTATAATAATTGCAAAGGTTTCATAAATAACAGGAGGGAAAGATTGTGAAAAAACTGATGAAACTGTTCCTTGCCGGATCACTGGCATTTGGAATGGCCGCCTGCAGTTCCGGCGGCAACTCCGGCGGCGGTACTTCGGATGATGAATCCGAACTGGTAAAGGCTGCCAAGGAAGAAGGCGAACTGGTTGTTTACGGTTCCTGCGAAGAAGAATATCTGACGGCGGCAGCCGAGCATTTCGAGGAACTCTATGGGATTCACGTGACGGCACAGAGACTGTCCACCGGTGAAGTCCAGGCCAAGATTGAAGAAGAGAAGGGCAATCCTTCCGGTGACGTCTGGTTCGGCGGCACCACCGATCCGTACAACATTGCGGCATCCAAGGGCCTGCTCGAAGCTTATGAGGCAGAAAACGCATCTCATCTGATCAGCCCTGCTTACCGTGACAAGGACGGCTACTGGTATGGTATTTACAAGGGCATCCTGGGCTTCATGGTCAATAAGGATGAACTGGCCCGTATGGGTATTGACAGACCGGAAGACTGGGCTGATCTGCTCGATCCGAAGTACAAGGGTCTGATCTGGCTGTCCAACTATAATACTGCCGGCACAGCCAAGCTGGTCATCAACACCATGATCCAGAAGTACGGTCACGATGAAGGCATTCAGTACCTGGTTGACCTTGACAAGAATGTCCAGGTTTACACCAAGTCCGGCTCTGGCCCGTCCAAGAATGTCGGCACGGGTGAGTGTGTGGTCGGCATCGGCTTCCTGCATGACGGCATTACCCAGATCGTTGACAACGGCTACGGAAACGTCGAACTGGTGATCCCGAGCAGCGGTACATCGTTTGAAATCGGCGCTACAGCCATCTTCGCCGGTGCCAAGCATCCAAATGCCGCCAAGCTGTGGATTGAATACGCGCTGTCTCCGGAATGTGTCGAACTGGCAGCCCAGCATGGTTCCTATCAGTTCCTGGTCATCGACAACGCCAAGCAGCCGGAAGTCGCGGATGAATTCGGTCTCGATCCGAACAACGTCATGGACTATGACTTCGAAGATGCCAAGGCCAACACCGAAGCATACATCGCCGATGTCATGAATGCCCTGGGCGGCGGCGACGACAGATTCAAGACAGAATAACAACTGAACAGAACAAGACAATACCGGGCGGATTCCGTGTCCGTCCGGTATTTTCCTGACTGATCCATAGAGAGGAGGCTTAATATGGCGAGAAGTCAAAGCAGAGAACTCGAGCGCAAGAAGTTCTTTGCGGATCCCATCATGGTGACAACCATTGTTGTTCTGATTGTTTTCCTGACCCTGTTTATCCTGTATCCGCTGGCCATCCTGCTGATTGACAGTGTGATTACCGGCGAAGGCATTTCCCTGAGTGTATTCCAGCGGGTCATGGGCATGCCAAGTTTCCGCAGGGCCATTACCAATACCCTGAAAGTCGGTTTTCTGGTCGGTATCCTGTCGGCCCTGATCGGCCTGCTGTTTGCCTATGTGGAAGAATATGTCCAGCTCAAGACAAAGATGCTTGCCGGGCTGTTTAAAGTGATAAGCATGCTGCCGGTTGTCTCACCGCCGTTTGTACTGTCGCTGTCCATGATCATGCTGTTTGGCAAGGCCGGCATCATTACCCGTTATCTGCTGCATATCTATGACAATAACGTGTATGGCTTCTGGGGCATCGCGATCGTGCAGACACTGACGTTCTTCCCGGTCTGCTACATGATGATGAAAGGCCTGCTGCGGAATATTGACCCGTCTCTGGAAGAGGCAGCCCGGGATATGGGCGCATCACGGCTCAAGGTTTTCAATACTGTGACGCTGCCGCTGATTCTGCCGGGTCTCGGCAATGCATTCCTGGTGACGTTCATTGAGTCCATCGCGGATTTTGCCAACCCGATGATCATCGGCGGTTCCTATGATACGCTGGCAACCTCAATTTATCTGCAGATTACCGGTGCGTATGACAAGCAGGGCGCTTCCGCCATGGCGGTCGTGCTTCTGGCTATTACGCTGATGATGTTCATCGTCCAGAAGTACTATCTGGAAGCCAAGAGCACTGCCACCCTGACCGGCAAGGCCAGCCGGCAGAGAATGATGATCACCGACAAGTCGGTCACCCGTCCGCTGACGGCTTTCTGCCTGCTTGTTTCCCTGTTTGTTGTCATGATGTATATCTGTGTGCCGCTGGGTGCGCTGTTCAAGACATGGGGCTATGACTTCCATCTGACATTCAAGTGGTTCCAGATGGTCTTCACCAGATACAAGGGCTTCAAGGCCTTCAAGGATTCCTTCCTGCTGTCGCTGATTGCCTCGCCGATCACGGCGCTGCTGTCCATGATTATTTCCTACCTGGTTGTCAAGCGTTCGTTCCGGGCCAAGGGATTCATTGAAGCAGTATCCATGCTGGCAATGGCAGTCCCGGGCACGGTTCTCGGTGTCGGTTACATCCGCGGCTTCTCGGCCGGTGTATTCCGTTCCGGTTTCCTGCAGTCCCTGTACGGGACAGGAACGCTGCTGGTCATTGTCTTCATCGTCCGCTCGCTGCCGACCGGTACCAGAAGCGGTATCTCGGCCCTGCGCCAGATTGACAAGAGTATCGAAGAATCTGCCTATGACATGGGCGCTGACAGTTTCCGGGTGTTCATGACGGTGACCCTGCCGCTGATCAAGGACAGTTTCCTGTCCGGCCTGGTTACGGCGTTTGTCCGCAGCATTACGGCGATTTCCGCCATTATCCTGCTGGTAACACCGAAGTTCCTGCTGATTACCGTACAGATCAACGAGTTCGCCGAGAAAGGCTCTTACGGCATTGCCTGCGCCTTTGCGACAATCCTGATCATCATTACATACGGTTCCGTCACCCTGATGAACCTGTTTATCAAGCACTTCGGCACCAGCCGTGAAATCAAGGAGGTATAACAATGGCTAAAGAGAAAAAAGGGGTTCGCCTTGAACATATATCGAAAATCTACCTGGATCCCAAGACAAAGAAAGAATTCTATGCCGTAAAGGATACAACCCTGGATATCGAACCGGGTACATTCGTCACCCTGCTCGGCCCGTCCGGCTGCGGCAAGACTACGACCCTGCGCATGATTGCCGGCTTTGAGAGCCCGGATGAAGGGGAGATTTACCTCGGCGGGGAACCGATCAATGAACTGACCCCGAACAAGCGCGATACAGCCATGGTCTTCCAGAGCTACGCGCTGCTGCCGCACTACAATATCTATGACAACGTCGCATATGGCCTGAAACTGCGGAAGATGAGTCCCGAGGTCATCAAAGAGAAGGTAACCAACATTCTGAAGCTGGTCGGCCTGGAA
>JAEEHG010000141.1 GCA_016280695.1 Solobacterium sp.
ACCATGGCGGTGTGTTCCCAGGTATGCACCGGGGTGCCCGGAATGCAGGTGGCCGCGTTGACCTGGGCGGTCGGTGTGATATAGCTGACATCGCCGACATCGGTCGAGGCAGTCACGATCATATTCATCTGTTCTCTTGCGAACGGGATGACGGCCGTATTCAGCGGTCTGGCGGCGAATTCTTCTTCACTGATGCGGTTCATCATGGCCCCGCGTTTAATGATTTCGGCTTTCTTTTCGGCCGGCAGGATATCCATGAATGATCTCGCAATGGCATAGTCCTCTTCGTCGAAGTCCGGGCCGCCGGTTGCCACGAACGCATCCGACAGGATGGTCTGGGCGGTTGCATTCGGAATCAGGTCACAGAGTCCGCCGACAATCCGGATGTCCACATCTGTACCGGTCATCAGGGCCGCGCCCCTGGCGATATCGGAGATTCGGCCGTAGATTTCCCGGCTCTGGTACATCTTCGGGGCCCGCATGTAATACAGCAGGGCCGCATGATCCTGGACGACATTCGGTGCCTGGCCGCCGGCATCGAGGTAAGCGTAGTGAATCCTCGCCTTGTCGATGACGTGTTCACGCAGGTAGTTGACGCCGACATTCATCAGTTCGCAGGCGTCCAGTGCACTGCGGCCGCTCTGCGGTGAGGCTGCCGCATGGGCTGCCTTGCCATGGAATGTGAATCTGACACAGAGATTGCCGACCAGCCGGGCTGCCATCGCGGCATTTGAGTCACCCGGATGCCATGAGAAGCACATGTCCAGATGGTCAAAGCAGTGTTCCCGGGCCATGAAGACCTTGCCGAAGCCGCCTTCTTCCGCCGGAGTGCCATACAGTTCAATGGTGCCCTCGGCCCCGGTTTTCCGCAGCCAGTCACTGACGATGATCGCCGCGCCGACCGAGCCGCTTCCCAGGGCGCAGTGTCCGCAGCCGTGTCCGTATGCCTGTCCGGCAATCGGTTTCTTTTCATTGCAGCCGCATTCCTGTGAAAGGCCCGGCAGGGCATCATACTCAGCCGTGATGCCGATCACCGGCCGGCCATGCCCGAATCTTGCCACAAAGGCGGTTTCAATCCCGGCGATCACCTTTTCCACCGTGAAACCGGCATCTTCCAGGGCCTTGATCAGCACTTCCGCCGATTTGTACTCGCGGAAGCCCGGTTCAGCGAAGGACCAGACTTGCTGATTCATGAACGTGATCAGATCCTTGCGGTCTTCGGCCGCATCCATGATCAATTTCAGATCATCCATTTCTTTTCCCCCTTTTCGTTCTTCTAGCAACAAAAAATTGCTATACGTTATAAGATAATTCTTAATAATCGTAAAAGCAATTTATTTTCTTGATTATAAGTAAAACTGTATATATTTTGTAAAAATAATATGCTTATTCGTATTTTATTATCAGGATGTCATCCACCGGGATCTTTTCCCCTTCCGCAGCAGTCAGAATCCGTCTGGTCTGATCGAATTTCTGGATATGCAGACGCTCGGTCCGGGTTTTCCCGCCCTGTTTGCGCGGATCTTCGCAGAACCACGTCACCGTCACCGCCGGCTGTTCCATCAGATTGGCCGCAATGTACTGCAGGGCGGCGTTGATCTCTTCCTGTTCGCCTTCGCTGAGTTCCGGGCGCTGGGAAGTCAGGCGGGCGGTTTCATCAATGGCTTCTTCATAGCCGGTCAGGGCCGAGAACGGGGCGAACTGGGCCGCCCGGTCGAGCCTGGCCATGGACCGCCTGGATGATTTCGGCCTTGGCATATCCAGCATATCGGCGTACTGTTCGAACTTCTTCATGCCTTATGCCCTCCGATCTGCCGATTGCGCTCCCGTCCCGTAGCGCCTTCCTTCATGCTGGTGCCCTTGATCACGGCGTTTTTGCCATAGCGGGCCCGGATTTCCAGCAGGGCTTCCTGGACGTGCTTTTCCTTTTCCAGGGCTTCTTTTTCTTCCTGGCGGATGTCTGTCTTCTCAGCCGGGTTACTGAACAGGTCAAACTGCTCCACCTGCACCTTCTCTGCCGCCTGAGCCGCCGGAATCACATTGATGGCAGCGATGCCGATGCGCCGGACCAGCAGTTTCGGATTGACGATTCTTTCGTATAGTTTCATCACGGCATCAGTCATCAGTTTTGTCGAAGCGCTCAGGCAGCCGAGATCCGCCGTACCGTGGGCATGCTTCGGCACCGCCTTGCCGTACCAGTCGGAAGAGATATCCCCCTGATAGCCGCTCAGGTCGCTGGCCGCGTCATAGCTGATGGTCAGGACCACCTGGTCGGTCACCAGCTGTTTGGCAAACAGGTCCAGGCTCAGGGCTTCGGTCATTTCCCGCACAACGACGGCCGCCTGCTCATATTCATAAGGACTCATGAGCACCTGGCCGCTGCTCACGCTGCTGGCCGCGGGCCGGTAGTTTTTGATGTCGGCCATGGTGCAGGGCTCCACACCCCAGGCATGGTCGATCAGCAGTTCCGCGTTGATCCCGAACAGTTTGAACAGCAGGGCTTCATTCAGCAGGTCAGTATCTTTTCCCAGCGAACAGCGGGCCACATCCCCCATCGTGGTCATGCCGTATTCGCGCAGCTTTGCCGCATAGCCCCGGCCCACCCGCCAGAAGTCCGTCAGCGGTTCATGGGTCCAGAGCTGTTTCCGGTATTCCCTTTCATCCAGTTCGGCAATCCGCACCCCGTCTTCATCTGCCGGCATATGCTTGGCCACAATATCCATGGCAACCTTGGCCAGATACATGTTCGTGCCGATGCCGGCTGTGGCGGTGATGCCGGTCGTATGCAGCACATCCCGCACCATCAGCAGGGCCAGTTCGTGCGCGCTGACATGGTATGTGTTGAGATACGGGCCCGCGTTGATGAACACTTCATCGATGGAATAGACATGGATGTCCTCGGGGGCGATATATTTCAGATAGATATCATAGATCCTCGTACTGTATTCGATATAGAAACTCATGCGGGGCACGGCAACGACATAATCCAGCTCCAGGTACGGATCCTTTGCCAGCTCATCGCTGTGATACGACCTGCCGCGGAACGCGTGACCGTTAATTGCCTCCCGGCGCTGCCGGTTGATGCGCCTGACTGCCTGGATCACTTCAAACAGACGGGCTCGCCCCGGGATGCCGTAGGCTTTCAGGGACGGCGAAACAGCCAGGCAGATCGTCTTGTCTGTCCGGCTTTCATCTGCCACTACAAGATTGTCATTGAGCGGGTCCAGTCCGCGCTCGACGCATTCGACCGAAGCGTAGAACGACTTCAGATCGATGGCGATATATCTTTCTGTTTCCGTCATCGGGTTCTTTTAGAAAACAGGGTCACAGCCCTGTTTTTGTTTATTTTTTGGTGTCGAAACTCTTCAGGATATAATCCACAAAGGCATCCAGGTTTTCCGAAGCGTCCGCTGACAGCGTTTCGAAGCACAGCAGGTGCAGGGTGTCTTCATCATCAACGAAGATCACATCGGTATATCTGGTATCATCCGAGAAGGACATGTCCAC
>JAEEHG010000142.1 GCA_016280695.1 Solobacterium sp.
CAGCAGGCGGGAACCGGCCGCGGCAGCAATCCTGATGTGGGGAGCCGGGGATGCCATGGCGGCCCTGATCGGGATTCCGTTCGGGCGCCATAAGGTGCACTGGCGGCTGACGGACGGAAAGAAATCATGGGAAGGCACCGGTGCGATGTTCGTGACTTCCCTGCTCACGGGGCTGGTGTTCTTCCTGCTGTACTGCCATATGCCGGGCAGCGTGTGGCTGCGGGTCGCATGCGCGGCACTTGCCGGGGCATTGACGGAACTGATCTCGCCGAGTGAATGGGACACCGTAACCGTACCGGTGGTCATCCTGGCAGTCCTGCTGGTGTGCGGTCTTTGAGGAGGCATGATGAAACAGATTTTGAACCCGCTGTTTGGTTTTGACGAGTATACGCCGGATTGTGAACCACACGTGTTTGCCGGCCGGCTTTATCTTTACGGTTCCCATGACGTTTACCGCGGGGACCGCTACAGTCCGGGGAATTATACAGCCTGGTCCTGTCCCGTGGACGATCTTTCCGACTGGCGCTGTGAAGGGGTCATCTACCGCCGCGGCCAGGATCCGCATGATCCCGCCGGTACCCGCTGTCTCTACGCACCGGATGTCATTGACGCCCCGGATGGGAAATTCTATCTCTACTATGAACTGGAAGGTGTTGACGGCATCAGCGTGGCTGTCAGTGACTCCCCGGCCGGACCGTTTTCCTATTACGGGCAGGTGGCATATCCCGCCGGGGTGAAGCGGGAAGAGCTGCCGTTCTATCCCTTCGGTTTTGACCCGGGCCTGTACCGGGAAGGCAGCCATGTCTATCTGGTCCTGGGCTTTTCCGTGGACTTTCCGATTGCCGGCATGGACCTGAAGCCGCAGAACATGAAAGGGGCATTCATCACTGAACTGGAAGCGGACATGCTTACGATGAAAACCATTCCGCAGTATGTGATCCCGGGCTGCGGGCAGGGTGAGGGGACTTCCTTTGCCGGGCATGAATTCCTGGAGGCTTCCTCACTGCGGAAATATGACGGGAAATACTATTTCATCTACTCTTCCCAGCACCAGCATGAACTCTGCTGGGCGGTGAGCGACAGTATCTTCGGGCCGTATGAATATCAGGGTGTGCTGATCTCCAACGCTATGGAAAACGGGAATCTCCGCGGCAACTGGGCCAATAACCACGGCAGTGTTGTACAGGCCGGGGACCGGTTCTATGTGTTCTATCACCGTCATACGTGCGGAACCCAGTACAGCCGTCAGGCCTGCGCCGAACCGATCCGGTTTGAATACGGCAGATTCGTTACGGCTGTGATGAGTATGGAAGGGATCGGCGGCAGTGACCTGGACCCGGGCAGGTATGCGGCCGGGCATGCCTGTTTTGTGCGGGACGGCACCGGCGGCACGTTTATCCCATTCGGGGCCGTGCCCATGGATACGGCCCGGATCGACCGGGACAGGGTCATCAATATCCGTGAATCGGCGGTGGTCTTCCGGCATATCGGGAAACTGAAGAAAATCGAACTGGAACTGAACGGCACAGCCGGCGGCACGGTGGAACTGTTCATCAACGGGATTTATGCCGGCACAAAGACACTGCAGGACAGTGTCCGGTTTGCGGCAGCGGCGGAGCATGCGGAAGCGGAGCTGCGCTTTCACAGCCCGGTGCCCGTGAGCCTGCTTACGGTCAGTTTTACGGATTAAATATATAGATAAATAGGAGTGGAGATATCTGCTATACTGAAACTGTATCAGCGGAGGGAACGCATGAAAGAATACAGAATTGCGGTTATTGCCGGGGACGGAATCGGCCCGGAAGTGATGCACGAAGGCATCAGGGTATTGGAAAAGATTGCGGAGCTGGACCCGGAAATCAGGTTCTGCTTTACGGAATTCCCGTGGGGCTGTGAGTATTATCTGGAACACGGGGAAATGATGCCGGCAGACGGCATGGATATCCTGAAGGACTATGACGCGATCCTGCTGGGGGCCGTAGGCTATCCGGGGGTACCGGATCATATCTCGCTGCGGGATCTTCTGCTCAGGATCCGGCATGGTTTTGACGAATATGTCAATGTGCGGCCGGTGCAGCTGATGCCGGGCGCGCCCTGCCCGTTAAAGGATGTTAAGCCGGAGGATATCAACATGATTTTCATCCGGGAAAACAGTGAAGGGGAATACCATGGCAGCGGTGCCTGGCTGTATCCGGATACGCCGCAGGAGGTGGTCATCCAGAATGGTGTCTTCTCACGGATGGGCTGTGAGCGGATCATGCGGTATGCCTATGAGCTGGCCCGGAAGAAACAGATGACGCTGACTTCCATTTCCAAGGGCAACGCGCTGAATTATTCCATGGTTTTCTGGGATCAGGTCTTTGCGGAAATCGGGAAGGAATATCCTGATGTGAAGACCCAGACATTCCTGGTTGACGCGGCCAGCATGTTCATGGTGAAGGATCCGAAACGTTTCCAGGTCGTGGTGGCATCCAATCTGTTCGGGGATATCCTGACGGATCTTGGCGCGGCGATCTCCGGCGGTATGGGCCTGGCATCCGGTGCCAATCTGAACCCGGAACGGAAGTATCCGTCCATGTTCGAACCGATTCACGGCTCGGCTCCCGATATTGCCGGCCAGGGTATTGCCAACCCGCTGGCGATGATCCGCTCCATGGCGGACATGCTGGAATTCTTCGGCCATGACGCGTGGGCAGGGAAAATCATGAAAGCCATTGAGACCATGGTGGAAACAAAAGATTCACTGACCATTGACCTGGGCGGAACAGCTTCAACGCAGGAATGCGGTGACGCACTGATCCGCCTGCTGGAAAAATAAGGAGGAAAAAAGAATGACGAAACTGCATACCGGGGATGTGATGCGTGACTTCACATTCCGCACTCCGTTCGAAACCGGCCGCGTCCTTGGCGAAACAGTCCGGCGGGTTCCCGGCAAGACGGCGCTTGTTTTCCTGCGGTATCTGGGCTGCACCAGCTGCCAGTTCGAAATCCGGCAGTACGCGCTGAACTATGAAAAGATCAAAGAGACCGGCGGGCAGATGCTGATTGTGCTGCAGTCAGACCCGCAGCGGGTGGCGGACGAAACAAAGGATTTCCCGCTGCCGTTTGAAGTGATCTGTGATCCGGACCGGGAACTGTACCTGGAATTTGAAATCCCGGTCGCGAAGGATAAGGATGAACTGCATGACTTCAACTCCGAGAAGTGGGCTGCCAAGCGGGCAATTGTCAAGGCGGCCGGCCTGACCCACGGTGCTTATGAAGGGGAGGAACTGCAGCTGCCGGCAACGTTTGTCCTTGATCATGACCTGAACATTGTATTCGACTACTACGGCAAGGCCAGCAATGACAATCTGTCAGCAGAGGAACTTGCCAGACTGCTGTAATAAAAGAAAGGCTGTCCGGATTGCCTCCGGACAGCCGTTTTTCTTTCGGTTTATTCGAATTTTCCCTTCATCAGGATGTTCTTGTGATCGACAGCCAGTCTGCCGCGGGCAAAGACTGTATCGACTTCCATATCATCGTCATAGATGATGAGGTCAGCATCGGCACCGGCCGCGATGGTGCCCTTGATACCGGTCTGGTTGATGATTCTGGCCGGGGTAATGGTGAGCAGCTTCAGGGCTTCTTCCAGCGGTACATTCTTTTCCTTGACCAGGACTTTAATCAGCTGGTGCAGTGACTTCGGGGTGCTGTAGGTCAGGCCGATGAGTTCTTTCTTTTCGTTGAACTTCGGCATGGAGCCGTAACCGTCACTGGTCATGGTCATGTTGTCATAACCGGCTTCGGCAAAGGCGTGGACAAGCATGTCCGCCATCTTCCGGTTGTCTTCAAGGGTTTCACCGGCAGTGACGTCAATGAAGCCGCCGCGCTTCATGAATTCGATACCGTCTTCGAACAGGCCCGGGTTTCTGGTCATGTGGGTCGGCAGGAACTTGGAAATCGGCACCTCGGCATGATCGATGGCATAGAACAGCGGTTCCAGCTTCCGCGGGCTGTCACCCATGTGGATGCAGGTAAAGCCGGCTTTACCGGCCAGCAGGCCGCCGCGTCTTGCGGCTGTGGCAAGGCGGATCAGTTCTTCGCCGGTGATATTGGAGCTGCGGTGGTCGGACATGGATGTCTTGACACCGATGATCTGGCTGAACAGCATGATATCGCGTTCCGCGTCACCGGTCAGGGTGACGGTTGGCAGGCCGTAGGAACCTGTCAGCATGAAGCAGGTGATGCCGAGTTCATTGTAGGACTTTGTCTTTTCGAGCAGGTTTTCGAGGCTGCGGGAAATGCCGTCTGTACCAAGCAGGCCGACAACGGTTGTCACACCGCTGCCGACAATCACGGACAGCTGGGATTCCGGTACTCTGGTGGTCGGGCCGCCTTCACCGCCGCCGCCGGTAATATGTTCGTGGATGTCAAGATATCCCGGCACAACCATACGGCCGCCGGCATCGATTTTCTCGACTTCATCGATGGCGTCATATTCATCGATTTTGTCGGCCAGACGGACGATCTTCTCACCTTCAATGAGAATGTCTTTTTTGCCCAGGGGAGCCGGTGCGTACACCAGGGCATTTTTAATGATTTTCATTATAATTATTCCTCCGTTGTTAATTTCAGCGTATGTCATCTTCAAAGATTCGTCAATCAGACGTTTTTTCCCGATTTGCATGTTTTTTCATGTATCATTATTTTATAAAACCCGCATAGACAAAGACGATGCGCGGTGAACAGAGGAGGAATTATGAAAGTATTGTTTATCGGCAACAGTCACACGTTCTTCAACGACATGCCCGAACTGTTTGCGAGATTCTGCGAAACAGACGGACAGAAGCCGGAAGTCACCATGCTGGCTTATCCGGGCAAGTATCTCGACTGGCATATGGACGAATACTTCGCCACCCGGTTCAACATTCTTTACGGCGGCTATGACTACTGCGTGATCCAGCAGGGTGCCCACCCGTTCCCGGAAGTGGAAAGCACCTTCACGAACGCCAAGCGGATCATCGAAATGTGCCGGACCGCCGGTACTGTGCCGGTGATTGTCATGACCTGGGCGGAAAAGAGATTCCCGGAAAACCAGGCCAAGATGATCGACTGCTATACAAAACTGGCAGCGGAAACCGGGGCCCTGCTTTCCCCGGTCGGCCTGGCCTGGCAGAAGCTGCAGCAGGAACATCCGGAGATCGAACTGTACTGGAAGGACGGCGAACACGCTTCCCTTTACGGTGACTACCTGATCGCTGCCGCTGACTATGGTGTCATCACCGGCAAGACCGAACTGGATCTGCCGCCGATCGGCCTGGATTTCATGAAGGACAAGGATCTCGGCAAGCCGCGCCGGCTGATTGAAGATCCGGCGGAGACAGGTGTTGACCTGGATCCGGAAAAAACCGCTGTGATTCTGGCTGCGGTCAGTGCGGAACTGAAAAAACTGAAGGCATGAAAAAAAGCCGGGCAACCGGCTTTTTTCTTCTTGTTATTCTGTTTTGATTCCTGCTTTTGTAACGTAGTCCTTGATCCGGTCGAACGTTTCACCGCTCAGGTCGTGCTCGATTTTGCAGGCATCATCTTCAGCGGTTTCCGGGTCGACGCCGAGCGCAATGAACAGGCTGGTCAGCAGGTGATGCCGTTCGGCTGTCCGCCGGGCAATTTCATACCCCGGCTCCAGCAGTTTGATTGAACCGTCACGGTCCATCTGGATATAGCCGTTTTCACGCAGCTTCTTCATGGCTACGCTGACACTCGGCTTGCTCAGACCCCGGTCCTGGGCAATATCGACAGAGCGGACATATCCGTTTTTTTCCTGCAGGAAAAGAATCGTTTCAAGATAATCTTCAGCAGACTGATATATTTTCATTGCCATACATAACCTTTCTGGTATTTATTATAATCGAACGGCAAAAAAAACAGAACCAAATTGATTCATCGGGAAAGACCGATTATCATGAATAACAGGGAAAAGAGAACAATGAAAAAGATACTTTTTTACGGTATAGACTGGCAGGACCTGGCAATCTGCCGGGCAGCCGCGGACAGTCTCGGGATTGCGACCGGGATCGTGGATGACACCTGCCTGGATGAGCCGCTGGAAGCGCTGTTTGAGAAAATGGGTGAATACCGCAGCCCGCATGCCGGAACAGCCGGGAAATACATGCTGATGGCCGACCTGCCCCGGGAAGAACTGGTGGAACTGCTCCGGCAGATTGAGGCGGTAACCGGTGACTTTGATGTGATCAAGGTGGCGCTGACGGATACCAACCGGCACTGGCCGCTGTCCCGGGTGCTGCAGGAAACAGCGCAGGAGCACATGGTCATGCAGAAAGCAGTGCTGCTGCAGCAGGTGATCATGGCCTGCAATTCATTGGACATGACGCAGCTCCGGCCGGAAGACACCGAAGCATTCAAAAAGAGCCTGATGACCGGTTATATGATGCTGAAAACCGGTACGTTTACGGAAGCCGGCCTGGACCGGGTGACGGAAGAACTGATGGAACATCTGCGGCGCAGCCGGAAGGTGCCGGACTGAAAATGAACAGATACAGGAAAGGGGAAAGGATATGAAAAACCAGCAGACAATCAGACAGGTCGTAACAAAAGACAGCCTGCTGGCTGCCCTGAGCGCCGTGGGGGCCCGCAGCGGGATGGTGATTGAAGTGCATTCCTCGCTCTCTGCCCTGGGCTATGTGGCAGGCGGGGCCCGGACTGTTGTGGATGCCCTGATGGAACTGTGCGGGGACAGCGGCACGATCCTGATGCCGATGCAGACCGGGGACAATACCGATCCGAGCGGCTGGGAGAATCCGCCGGTGGATCCGTCGCTGTGGCAGGTCCTGCGGGACAACACCCCGCCGTATCATCCTGAAAATACGGATATCCAGTATATGGGGGCGATCCCGGAGAATTTCCGGCATCGCAACGGGGTGGTTTACTCCGGCCACCCGTCGCTGTCGTATGCGGCCTGGGGCAAGTATGCGCGGCTGCTGTGCAACCGGCAGTCCATTCATTTCCCGCTGGCAGAGGAATCACCGACGGCCAGGCTGTATGAACTGCGCGGCCATGTGCTGCTGATCGGCACCGGTTATGATAAATGCACCTGCATGCACCTGGCGGAATACCGCACCGACTGCCGGCCAATCCGGGTGGACTGTGCCGCGGCGGCCGAGGGTGAGGAAAACCGCTGGCGCAAATACCTCGATCTCGCCCTGGATAACAGTGAGTTTGAGAAGATCGGCGCGATCATGGAAAAGAAAGGCATGGTCCGCAGGACCATGCTCAATAACTGCCCGGTCAGTTTCTTCTCGGCTGTGGATGCCATTGACGAAGCTACTGAATATTTCGAAAAAACCGTGGTATACGACCTGTACCGTTAAACAGACCAATGATGCTGCACCCACGCTGAAGCGATGGCTTCCGCTGCCTGCAGCATTTCTTTTTCCTCCTTCTCCGTGAACCGGCACTTTACCGGCGCGTCCAGATCGATTTCCCCGACAACCTCGCCGTTGACCAGGATCGGCACACACAGTTCACTGCGGCTGTCAGCGTCACAGGCAATGTGTTCCGGCCGGGCGAAGACATCATCCACCCGCTGGACGGCCTTTTCCCGGTAGCATGCCCCGCAGACACCCTTGTCAAAGGGGATATGCGTGCACGCCGGCTTGCCCTGGAAGGGGCCAAGCACCAGTTCGCCGTTCCGGACCAGATAGAAGCCGGCCCAGTTGAGGTTGTCGTAGTTCATCTTGATGCAGGCACTGACATTGGCCAGGGCGGCAGTCAGGTCCGGCTCTTCGAGGAGAGCTTCAATTTCTTTAATAATCATGTTTTCCATAAAATGTACTATATCATATATTAATAGGATAAAGACCGCGGAAAACCATCTGATGTTCTGTGGAAACACGAAAATATAGTGTTATAATACAAATTGTGAACAGGGGCGCATGTAAATGCTGAGATAGAACCCTTATCACCTGATCTAGGTTATGCTAGCGTAGGGAGTTCGAAATCTGACCCTTACGCCTTCGAATGGAGGTGTTTTATTATGAAAACCGGAAATCAGACAAAGCTTCTGGCCTATATGGCCCTTTACGCAGCGCTGTATGTGGTGCTGAAAACCGCAGGAAACTTCATTCCGTTCCTGCAGATGCCCAACGGCGGTTCGATTGAAATTGAACTGATTGCCGTATTCATCGCCTCGTGGCATCTGGGCTGGAAATATGGCATCGGCGTTGCCATGCTGTCGTGGCTGATCACCTTTGTCATGGGCAGCAACAGATGGTTCCTGAATCCGATGCAGTATGCCCTGGACTACTTCATCCCGCTGATTGTGGTCGGCATCGCCAGCCTGTTCGGCGGCCGGGGAAAGAACCGGTTCCTGACCGGTGTAATCATCTCGATGTTCCTGAAGTATGCGTCCAACGTGCTGTCCGGCGTCTATTACTGGCCGGAAGGGGCAGCCGCGGGCTCGGTGCCGGCTTGGATCTATTCCCTGAATTACAATCTCTGGTACAACCTGGTTACGGCGGTTGTCTGCGCGGCGGTTGTACCGCTGCTGATCAGCCGCCTGCAGAAAGCCAGATTCATGAACTGAGTATCCGTTCGGAAAAGTGCAGATTCAAATTTGCACTTTTTTTCTGTTTGTATGGTATACAATATGACGTGCAGAAAGGACAGAACAGATGAAGCCGGTACCGGGAAAAGAAGTATACATTCAGAGTTTCAAGCATGACGGATCACTGCACCGTACATGGTGCCGCGGTTTTGTGCTGGAAGCGGACGAAACGCATTATGTGGCGGGAACGGACAAGGCCTGGGTCGTCGAGGCTGACGGCCGCCGCTGGTTTACCCGTGAACCTGCTGTGTGTTTTTTCTGGACAGACCGCTGGTACAATGTGATTTCCATGATCCGCAAGACCGGCATCTTCTTCTATGTCAACCTGGCCTCGCCGAGTCTGTATGACGGTGAAGCCATCAAGAATATCGATTATGACCTGGATGTTAAACTGTATCCGGATCATACCTATCAGATTCTGGACGAGAATGAATATGCCATGCACGCTGATCTGATGGGCTATCCGGATGAGATCCGGGATATTCTCAGGCGCCAGATGCAGGAGCTGCTGACGAAAATGGAAAACCGGGAAGATCCATTCAATGATGAATGTATTGAACGGTATTACCGTCAGTACCGCCGGATGA
>JAEEHG010000143.1 GCA_016280695.1 Solobacterium sp.
GCCTGGGCAGTCTGCAGTTCGTTGGTGAAAGCACCGAGCTTCAGGGGAATCTCCGCCGCGTAGGCGGTTTTCGCGTTGGCGGACATGTCACCGACGTACGGATGAACAGTGGCCATGACAGCGGTGGTTTTTGCTGTGAGGGTGATGCCGTCTTCCCAGACAGGCTGCCCGTTGACCCGGATCGTGCGCACCTGCTCATCAGACATGGCCGTGGCCACATAGAAATCCTTGTGGCCGTTCAGAACACTGCCGGGAACAGAGAGGACTTCAATGTCCAGACCGGTTCCGGACCGGGCGGTGCTGACCGATTTGACGGCGCGGCCGTCTTCCAGCATGCCGAAGATGTCCAGGGTGTCATGATCCTGCCGCACGGCAATACGTATGTGCTCTGCCGGTTCCCGGTCGCCGATGGCATAGCGCTTCAGGCCGACGGTCAGCAGGACAGCGGTGAGCAGGGCCGCCGTAAACAGTGCGATCTTTCGTCTCGTGCGCATTCTGGTTGTTCTGAGAAAATCGATTTCAATGGGATCATCGGATGGCCGGTGATCCTTTTCCAGCATGTCCTGATACATGGCCCGGCAGGCTGCACAGGTCTGCAGATGTTCCGCAATCAGTTCATTTGTTTCCGGGGATGTCAGGCCGTCCACATAGGACGGCAGCAGATCCTGTATGACTTCACATGGAATATATGTCATGTTCCAGCTCCTTTTTCAATTTTTCCTTGCCGCGGTAATAGTTGACACGGGCCCAGTTCTCACTCCGGCCGAAGATCTCACCGATCTCCCGGAAGGAGAGGGTCCCGTAGATTCTGAGCATGAGTATTTCCCGCCATGGCTCAGCGAGGAGATGCAGCTTCCGCATCAGGTCCACCCGGTTCATGGAAGCCAGCACGGTATCCCCGGCGCCTTCCTCCGTGTGGCTGTCTTCCGGGATCTCCGCCTCCTGCGGGTGTTTGCGGCGATACTCCAGGAGGACGTTGCGGGCAATGCCGCACAGCCAGGTGGACACGGTACAGCTTTCGTCATACCGGTCTATGGTCCGGACCGCCTGATAAAAGGTTTCCTGCGTGAGCTCTTCCGCAAGATCATTGTCCCTGGTCCGGGAAAGAAGATACTTGTATACCGTTACGGCATATTTCCGGTAGATTTCTTCTGTCTGCGGCATCTTCTTCCTCCTTTCACCATGTCAATGCGGAAAAACCCGGTTTTGTTACAGCAGATTCAAAAAAAATGGATATTGTCATGATAACACGGCCCGGCTGCCGGCTGCGGCGTCAGAAACGTGAAAAAAGAGACTGTTTCCAGCCTCTTTGTTTTTTACTGGTCGGGATGGCAGGATTTGAACCTGTGACCCCTTCGTCCCGAACGAAGTGCTCTACCAAGCTGAGCTACATCCCGTTGATCAGCGCAATTTATTATAACAAGGTCAGCCGGAAAAGCAAACCCTATTTTTCAAAATTGCGCTGTTTTTTTAGAGTACCTTACTCAGGAACTGACGGGTGCGCTCATTCTGCGGGTTTGACAATACCTGTTCAGGTGAACCCTCTTCACAGATAATGCCTTCATCAAAGAAGATCACCCGGTCGGCCACTTCGCGGGCAAAGCCCATTTCATGCGTCACGATCAGGGTGGTCATGCCCGATGCCGCCAGACTCTTTATGACTTCCAGGACTTCCTTGACCATTTCCGGGTCCAGGGCAGAGGTCGGTTCGTCAAACAGCATGACATCAGGATCCATGGCCAGGGCCCTGACAATGGCCAGACGCTGTTTCTGGCCGCCTGAGAGCTTGTTGGGATACTCGTCTTTCTTGTCCAACAGACCGACCCGGGCCAGCAGTTCCTCGGCTTTGGCATTGGCTTCCGGCACGGGGATGTTCTTCTCCAGGGTCGGGGCCAGGGTGATGTTCTGCAGGCAGGTCATGTTCGGGAAAACATTGAAGTGCTGGAACACCATGCCGATGCGCTGCCGATATTTCGCGATATCGCACTTGGGATCCGTCAGTTCCGTGCCTTCGAAGATCACCTTGCCGCCGGTCGGGACTTCCAGCAGGTTCAGGCAGCGCAGGAACGTGGACTTGCCGCCGCCCGAAGCGCCGATGATGCATACTGTTTCACCTTCGTAGAAAGACGTGGTGATGCCCTTGAGCACCTCCAGGTCCCCGAAGGCCTTTTCCAGGTTTTCCACCCGGATCATTTCCTTCTTGCCGTTAACGCTCATATACCTGCAGTCTCCTTTCAAATACGCCTACCAGTCTGGACAGGGTAAAGGTCAGTGCCAGGTAGATGGTTCCGGCAATCATGATGGCGGGAATGGCCATGAAGGTGATGGACTGCACGGTGCGGAATGATGTGGTCAGTTCGGCCACAAAGAATGTTGAGGCGAGGGATGCCTGCTTGATCATGGTGATAAATTCGTTGCCCAGGGCCGGCAGAATATTCCGGATGGCCTGCGGCAGGATAACCTTGGTCATCATGTTCTTTTTGCTGAGGCCAAGGCTCAGGGCGGCTTCGGTCTGGCCGATATCGACAGCCTGGATGCCGGCCCGGATGATCTCCGCCACGTAGGAGCTGGCATTGACGATCAGGGCGACTATGATGCACTGCAGGTCCGACAGTTCAAACGGCATGTACTTCGGCAGGAAGATCCAGAAGAAGTACAGCTGCAGAAGGATCGGGGTGCCCCGCAGCACTTCGATATAGACATTCAGGATGGCATTCACGATTTTGAGTTTTGACATTCTGGCAATGGCAATCAGTGTACCTACGATGGTCGCAAAGAACACGGTGACGGCAGAGATCC
>JAEEHG010000144.1 GCA_016280695.1 Solobacterium sp.
AAGAACAGGAGGATGCCGGATGAAAGTCATTGATCTCTGTGTGCGCTATGGCGACAAGGTTGTCCTGGATCACTTTTCGGCCGAGTTCGGCCCCGGCATAACCTGTATTGTCGGGCCCAGCGGCTTCGGCAAGACGACCCTGCTGCACACCATTGCCGGACTGGTACAGCCCGACAGCGGCTCGATAGAAGGCGGCCCGGCGAAAGTATCCCTGATGTTCCAGGATGACCGGCTGTTCCCCTGGATGAACGCCCTGCAGAATATCGCGGTGGTCTGTGACGATGAGGAAAAAGCCCGGCGTTATCTGAAAGCCGTGGAGCTGGAAGAGGAAGCCGCTGCCATGCCTTCGGAACTTTCCGGCGGCATGCGCCGGCGTGTTGCCTTTGCCCGGGCCCTGGCCTATGACGGGGATATGCTGCTGCTGGACGAACCGTTCAAGGGCATGGATCTGCCGCTGGTGGAACGTCTGGCCCCGCTGCTGCAGAACCTGGATATCCCGGTGATCCTTTCTACCCATTCCCCTGAAGAACAGGCCATTATCGGGGGAACTATCCTGGAGATGAATAAGTTATGATCAAAATCGCAATTTACGGTAAGGGCGGCATCGGCAAGTCCACCACTGCCTCAAATCTGAGCATGGCCCTGAGTGAGATGGGCTATACCGTCATGCAGGTCGGCTGTGATCCGAAAGCGGATTCCACCGGCAGCCTGTGCGGCGGCCGGAAGATTACCACGGTCCTCGATGCCATCCGGGAGAAAGGCAATGATGTCACCCTGGACGATATCGTCACGATCGGCGACGGCGGTGTCATCTGCATGGAAGCCGGCGGACCCACACCGGGTGTCGGCTGCGCGGGCCGGGGAATCATTACCGCATTTGAGAAAATCGAGAAGCTCGGGGCTTTTGCCCGTTACCAGCCCGATATCGTCATTTACGATGTGCTCGGTGATGTCGTCTGCGGCGGTTTTGCCATGCCGATCCGCAACGGCTATGCCCGCAACGTCTTCGTGGTGACATCCGGGGAAAAGATGGCCCTCTACGCAGCCGGCAATATTGCCCTGGCTGTAGACAATTTCAAGGCCCGCGGCTATGCCCGGCTCAGCGGCATCCTGCTGAACTGCCGCAATGTCGAGGATGAACTGGCCAAAGTGGAAAAGCTCGCTGACGATATCGACAGCCGGATTATTTCCGTTATTCCCCGGGAAAGCATCGTCCAGCAGGCCGAAGCGCTTGGCCGGACCGTCGTCGCCGCCTTCCCGGACAGCCCGATGGCGGACACATACCGTACCATGGCAAAACAGGTACTGGAGGCGTGTAGAGATGATCACTGACAATACCGGCGGGCTGCCTCGCTACTGCCATCCCTATCACGGCGGCTGGGACGTCGCCACGATCGCCCTCAATATTCCGGAAAGCCGGATCCTGTTCATCTGCCCGGTGACCTGCGCCCGCAACATCTGCCTGAATGCGATCAACGGCGGCTATAAGGACCGGGTTGATGTCCTGGCCCTGACCGAAGATGACATTGTCTCCGGCAGTTATGAAGATAAGACCATTGCCGCAGCCTGCGAAATTCTTGATACCGTCCAGCCTCGGCCGAAAGCCATGATCCTCTATGTCAGCTGTATCGACGCCATGCTCGGCAATGACCACAGTTTCCAGACAGAGGAAATCATGTCCCGCTATCCGGATGTCAGCTGCTTCGTGCTGAAAATGTGCCCGATCACCCGTTTCAGCGGTGACCTGCCGCTGGTGGCCCTCCAGCATGACATGTATGCCCCCCTGCCGGAAGAACCGGTGCCGCTGACTGATACTGTCGGCTTCATCGGTTCCAACATTGCCCTGCACCCGGACAATGAACTGATCCGGATCCTGCAGGATGCCGGATACCGGCCCCTGCACATCCAGGCCTGTGACCGGTATGAGGATTACCTGGCCATCCGTTCCGCCAAGGCTGATCTCTGCCTGATGCCGTTCGGCAAAACAGCCGGCGAACTGCTGGCTGAACGCTACGGGGCAAAGATGATCCCGTATTTTGCCCGGCCGGATTTCGCGTCCATACGGACAACGATCACCGCCGTATGCAACGCCCTGGATATTGCCCTGCCGGACCTGGATGCCATGGAAGCGGAAACGGTGCGCATCCTGCAGGCATGCGCCGCTTACATCGGTGACACGGAACTGGTCATTGATTCCACGGCAACACTGTTCCCGGATATCCTGCGGAAAACCCTGACTGCCTGCGGCTTCCGCATCCGGCGTATCTACGCGGACGGGGTGCAGCAGAAAGCGCCGGACATTGACGCCGGCAGTATTCAGATGCCGCTTGTCCGGAGCTATGAAGATAATGAGAACGTCATTGCCATAGGCATGGCGGCGTCCTCCTTTGCCGGGGCGGATAAAACCGTGAATATGTTTTATGACAATGGTGAATGGGGACACTACGCCCTGCGCATGCTCGCGGCCCGGATCCGCGCTGCGTATGAACATCCGCGATCTGCCTTACAGGTCCGGAAGGAGGCCCGGAAATGAATAATCTCTACCGTTTCCTGCCGCCCCTGGCGCCTGATTATGCCGGGGCCTGCGCCGTCATGTATGAACTTGGCGGCCTGGTGCTGATCCATGATGCCACCGGCTGTACCGTCAATTATGTTTCCTTCGATGAACCGCGCTGGCATGAAAAACCCGGCATGGTCTACTGCAGCGGGCTGACGGAAATCGATGCGGTCATGGGCAACGATGATGTGCTGATTGACAAGGCCCTCAAGGCAGCGGAAGAGCTGCACCCGGCTTTCATCGCCTATGTCGGCAGTTCCGTGCCGCTGATCGTCGGGACGGATTTTACCGGGATCGCGGCAGAAACAGAGGCCCGCAGCGGCATTCCTTCCTTCGGCTTTGAATGCAGCGGGATCCGCTCCTACATCCGCGGCGCATCCGATTCCCTGTATGCCCTGGCTGACCGCTTCTGCGGCGAAAAAACCGAAAGCAGCGGCACCCTCCTGCTGGGCCAGCTGCCGCTGGACGATGCCGGGACAGACGCTTCCCGGAAGATACCGGAACTGTTCCCGGACCTGCGGGCATCCCTCAGTTTCAACTGCACGCTGGATGACCTGTGCCAGGCCCAGAACGCCGCCCGCAGTGTTGTGGTCAGCGCGGCCGGCCTGCGTACAGCCATGATGCTGGAGCAGCGTTACGGCATCCCCTGGACGGCCGGCCTGCCGCTGCCCCCTTGTACCGTCCCGCATGGTTCCGTCCTGGTCATCGGTG
>JAEEHG010000017.1 GCA_016280695.1 Solobacterium sp.
AGTAATTGAAAGTTTTATCCCGTATGCATTTGCGGGTCTGGCGGCAGGTATCCTGTTCAAATCCGGCGCGTTTAATCTCGGGGCTGAAGGTATCTATATCATCTCCGGTGTTGCAGTTGCGGCCGTGGCCTGCACAGCCGTGACGACCAGCCATTTCCTGCATCCGATTCTGTGCATCCTGGCGGCGGCCGCTGTCGGCGGTGTGCTGATGATCATACCGTCATTCCTGAAGGCCAAATTCGGTACGAATGAAATGGTTGTCTCACTGATGCTCAACAGTATTTATTCCGGTATCGCGATGCATCTGATCCGGAAGTACCTGCTGACCAAGACAACCTCCACCATCGGTTCCAGGGATTATCTGAAAACCGCCAAGATCGGTTATATCTTTGAGCCGCTGCGGATCTCCCCGTGCCTGTTACTGCTGATTGTGTGCACGATCATTCTTTATCTGGTCATGTACAAGACAAGGCTCGGCTATCAGATCCGTCTGGCCGGGGCAAATCCGAAGTTTGCGGAATACTCCGGCATCAGCGCCTTCAAGCTGTCCATTGCGACGGCTGCCATCGCCGGTGTTCTGGCCGGTACCGGCAGTGCCTGCCAGCTGCTGACCCAGAGTTCGTTCTACCAGCCGGACAAGACGGCGGTGGGCATCGGCTTCTCGGGCATGCTGCTGGCGATGCTCGGACGGAATAACCCGATCGGTATCGTCATCGCTTCGTTCCTGATCAAATATCTGGAACAGGGCGCCAATGTTCTGTATTTCTCCGATACAAGCGTACCGTCTGAAATTACCGCCATCATTGAAGGCATCGTTATTCTGCTGATCTCCTCCCAGTACTTCCTGAGAGGACTGAGAGAAAAGAAACTGCTGCAGGAGGGGCTTGGTAAAAATGCTCGGTAACATATTTTCTTCGCTGTTTAAACTGACGTTCCTGCTTACCGTCCTGCGGATGGCAACGCCGATCCTGTTTGCCAGTATCGCCGCCTTTGTCACAGCCAGCGCAGGTGTGGCCAACATCGCCGTCGAATCGATTATGACATTCGGCGCGCTGGCCGGTATTCTGGGCAGCTATGCGACCGGAAATGTCTGGGCCGGTGTGGCGATCGGCCTGCTGGTCGGGGCCGGCACAGCCCTGCTGATTGCGTTCTTCTCGATGCGGCTTGGGGCTGATCCGATCCTGATCGGTATTGCCCTGAACACATTCGCTGATTCTCTATCGATTTTCTTCCTGTATCTGGCTACCGGGGAAAAGGGCACCAGTGCTTCGCTGCTGACCCCGACCCTGGGCAGCGTGGACATTCCGGGCATCAAGAGTATCCCCGTACTGGGTGAAATATTCTCCGGGCAGTACATTCTGACATATGTCTGCTGGATCCTGCTGATCGTGCTCTTCATCATGATCTACAAGACCCCGCTGGGCATGCGGATGCGGGCCTGCGGTCTGAACGCTGACGCGGCAAGAACCGCGGGTATCAATGTCGGCCGGATCCGGGTATTCTCGCTGGTTCTTTCCGGTCTGTTCGCGGCGCTGGGCGGCATGTACCTGTCGCTGAACTCGATCCACCTGTTCTCCAAGGGCATGGTTTCCGGTCTGGGCTGGATGGGTATCGCCGCCAATGGTATTGCCAACGGCAGTTACGGCATGCTGCTGCTGTCGGCTCTGCTGTTTGCGGTATTCCGCGGTATTTCCATCGTTTTCTCCCAGTCGGCGGTCTTCCCGGTCGACCTGGTCCGGGCGGTTCCGTACTTTGCCGTCTTCTTCTTCCTGACCATTTCTTCGATTATCAGCTACCTCCGTATCAAGAGCGGTAAGGTTGAAGAGCAGTAATGCGTAAAATCATTATTGATTGTGATCCCGGCCATGATGACATCATGGCCGTCTTCACCGCTCTGGCCCATGCGGACGAGCTTGAAATACTGGGTATAACGACTGTCTCCGGCAACCAGACCCTGGCCAAGGTGACTGCCAACATCCTGAAAGTACAGGATTATTTCGGCCTGCACATTCCGGTCTACATGGGCTATGACAGCCCGATCATCAAACCGCAGGAAGTACAGCCCGCCGCCCATGGCGAAAGCGGAATGGACGGCCCGGTTCTTCCGGATCCGGTATCACAGCCGCAGCCGGAACACGCCCTGGACTATCTCAGAAGAACACTGGAAACAGAAGATAAAGTCACGCTTGTGGCCCTGGCCCCATTGACCAATATCGCGCTGTTTCTGAAGACATATCCGCACCTGGCTGGAAAGATCGACTGCATTGCCCTGATGGGCGGTGCAGTGAATGGCGGCAACATCCAGAAGAAGTCGGAATTCAATATCTGGCAGGATCCTGAAGCGGCCGCGATCGTCTTTGCCAGCGGTGTGCCGGTGGTCATGGCCGGACTGGAAGTCTGCAATGCCGGCAGTATCCTGCTGTCGGAGGCAGAAGAATTCAAGCATGGCGGAAAAGCATCAAAGTTCTGCTATGACCTGATGAAATTCTACGGTCTCTATGCCGTGAACCGCGGCTGGGACAGGACACCGATTTTCGACATCACACCGGTGATCTGGCTCCTGTATCCCGAATTGTTCAAAGCAGAGCAGATGGATGTTGATATTGAACTGAACGGGGAGTTTACCCGCGGCATGACCGTATGTACGCCATCGACCGGCAGACCGCACATTGTCCTGCTGGACACCGACCGGGAAGCGTTTATCGGAGTCTTTCTGGATGCGCTGAAGAAACTTGATCAGATGTACGCATAAACACAAGACACAGGCAGACCCTGTGTCTTTTACAGGAGAAATGAATATGGATATTTCCGATCAGATTGACCTTCTGCTGGAAGAAAACGCATGGGTGGTTGACGTCCTGCCGGAACAGGTGCCGGCGGAGCGGAGCAGCCGGTATGCCATGTTTGAAACATACATGGACAACCCGGAAATGACGGAAGCGTTCTGCGGAAAGCTGAACAGCATCCTGACAAAACTGTACTGCTACCATGATCTTGCAGTGTACCTGCCGGCGGAAGAGACCGTCATGGAACAATCGCAGATGACGGATATCACTATGGCTGTACGGGCGTGCCTGCTTGGGGAAGAGAAAAGGGATGCGGTAACCGAACTCCTTGTAAAAGGAAAAAAACAGGCCTTGATCATGCTGTGCCGGCAGGATTTTTACATGACGGTATTCGGCGCAGACGATGAACTGCTGCAGCTGGTAAGGCTTCTGGCCGCGTCCGAAGGGCTGTTTGTGCGGCCGGCCGCCGGATAAGGAAGGCCGGAGTGGGTTTTGCTTTGTAATCACTGGTACTTGTGGTATGATATAAAACGTTGAAAATTTAGAAGATAGATATTGTAGGAGTAAGTTGGAAAAAGATGGAGAAGTACAAGAAAAGCTGGGATTTTCACGGCCGTACGCTCACTGTGGAAAACGGTGAGATGGCCAAACAGGCAGGCGGTTCCGTACTGGTTCGCTACGGCGATACAGTCGTTCTGTCCGCTGCTACTGCCAGTCACGAGGCGAAGGATTCTGATTTCTTCCCTCTGACGGTTCTTTACAACGAAAAAATGTATGCGGTCGGTGAGATCCCGGGCGGGTTCCTGCGCCGGGAAGGAAGACCTTCCGAACATGCAACCCTGACCTCAAGACTGATCGACCGGCCGATCCGGCCGCTGTTTGCGGAAGGGTTCCGGAACGAAGTACAGATCGTCAGCACGGTCCTGTCGGTTGACCCGGACTGCAGCAGTGAAATGGCTGCGATGTTCGGTTCTTCGCTGGCAGTCTGTGTATCTGACATTCCGTTCAACGGTCCGATTGCCGGGGTTGTCGTCGGCAAGGTTGACGGCGAGTATGTCATCAACCCGACTGTTGAGGAAACTGACCGTTCGACGCTGAACCTGACGGTTGCCGGCACAAAGGACGCCATCAACATGGTGGAAGCCGGGGCTCAGGAAGTCAGCGAGGAAGAGATGCTGGAAGCCCTGGCCATCGGCCATGACGCAATCCGGGAACTCTGCGCCATCCCGGAAGAAGTCATCGCGGCCTGCGCAAAGCCGAAGATGGAAGTCGTGCTGTATGAAATCAATCCGGTGGTAAAGGCGTATGTGGATGAACATGCCCGGAAGCGGATCGAAGAAGCCGTATCCATCAAAGGCAAGCTGGAACGCTATGCGGCCATTGATGAACTGACAGCGGAAATGGAAACAGCGGTCGGCGGACTGGAATGGGAAGATGAAAAGGCCCAGGCCAAGGCCATGAAGCAGGCCCGGGAATACTGTGTTGAAATCGAAGCCGGTGAAGTCAGACGCCTGATTTCGGAAGAAAAGATCAGACCGGACGGCCGTAAGCTGAACGAACTGAGACCGCTCGACAGCCAGATCGACCTGCTGCCGCGGGCTCACGGCTCCGCCATGTTCACCAGAGGCGAGACACAGGTTCTCTCAGTCACAACCCTGGGCTCTCTTGATGAAGAACAGATCATCGATGATGTCACAACCATCAAGGGCAAGCAGTTCATGCATCAGTACAACTTCCCGCCGTTCTCGGTCGGCGAAACCGGCCGCATGGGCAGCCCGGGAAGACGGGAAATCGGCCACGGTGCGCTGGGTGAAAGAGCCCTGAAGCAGGTCCTGCCGAGCAAGGAAGAATTCCCGTATACCATCCGTACCGTAGCGGAAGTCCTGGAATCCAACGGTTCCAGTTCCCAGGCCAGCATCTGCGCCGGCACAATGTCCCTGATGGCAGCCGGCGTTCCGATCAAGGCCATGGTTGCCGGTGTGGCTATGGGCCTGATCACGGTCGGTGATACATACAGCATCCTGACCGATATCCAGGGCATGGAAGATCACTACGGCGACATGGACTTCAAGGTTGCCGGTACAAGGGATGGCATTACGGCACTGCAGATGGATATCAAGGTCTCCGGCATCAGCCAGGAAATCCTGCGGGAAGCGCTGGCCCAGGCACATGAGGGCCGCATGCAGATCCTTGATAACATGGAAACAGCAATCAGCGAACCGCGTGATCATGTATCCGAATGGGCTCCGAAGGTTGCCATGATGAAGATCCCGGTCGACAAGATCCGTGATGTCATCGGCACCGGCGGCAAGACCATTAACCAGATCATCGAGGACTGCGACGGCGTCAAGATCAATGTGGAAGAAGACGGTTCCATCCAGATCTATCACATGAACCAGGCGATGATCGACAAGGCCAAGGGCATTATCGAAGACCTGACCCGGACAGCCAAGCTTGATGAAATCTATGAAGCAACCGTGGCTGAAGTCAGGGAATCGTTCGCCTTTGTCACCCTGTTCCCGGGGACAGACGCTCTGCTGCATGTCAGTGAAGTGGCCTGGGAAAGAACCCCGAAGATCTCGGATGTCCTGCATGTCGGTGACAAGGTGACTGTCAAGGTCATCAGCATTGATGAAGCCGGCAAGGTCAAGGTATCTGCCAAGGCATGCCAGCCGAAGCCGGAGGGCTACGTCGAGGAAAAGAAGAAGTTTGCCAAGGGCGGCGGAAACCGCAGGAACAACGCGAAGCCGGCGGAAACATCCGGCAACGTTGAAAGACGGGTATTCAAAAAGAAGAATCCGGCAGAAGAATAAACCGGCCGGTTCCGTAAAATCCGAAATGTACGGCAGTGAATAATTCACTGCCGTATTTTATTTGCTGCGGGATGGATATACCCTGATTGACAGGCACAGAACAGCTGTGAGATACTGTCTCAGTTAAACCAAGTATCACCGGAGCAGCCATATATCTGCAGGTTGAAACATGACAGAAAATCAGAAAGAAAAAACAGTACTTGTCACAGGCGCTGCCGGATTTATCGGGGCGGCTTTGAGTGCGGCTTTTCTGAAAGACGGCAGGACAGAGCGGGTTATCGGGCTTGATAATCTGAATGATTATTATGATCCGGCCCTGAAAAGGAAACGCCTGGAACTGCTTTCCGATCCCGGTTTTGTTTTCATCCACGGTGATATCACGGACCGTGACCTGCTGGCCCGGCTGTTTGCGGAATATCATCCGGATATAGTCATCCACATGGCAGCCCAGGCCGGGGTGCGGTACAGCCTCATCAATCCAGATGCATATATCAGC
>JAEEHG010000145.1 GCA_016280695.1 Solobacterium sp.
ATGATCATATATGATGCTGACCGGTTCGGCCTGGCCCAGATCCATCAGCTGCGCGGCCGGGTCCAGAGAGGCCGTGAACAGGGATACTGCTGGCTTTTGACCGGCAGCACGGATGACAGGACAATGGAACGCATGAACGTCCTGGTAAGCACTTCTGACGGTTTTGCGGTCTCTTATGAAGATTTACGGCTGCGCGGACCGGGTGATATACTTGGAACAAAGCAGAGCGGCCTGCCGGATTTTGTATTGGGCAATATCATTGAAGATCAGAAGATCATCAACCAGGCCCGCAAGGATGCGGAAACGATCCTGCAGAATCCGGAGCTGCCGCAGTATCAGCGGATCCTGCAGCTGGTGGAGGAAGCCAATGCGGAAAACGCGCAGTTTGTCGACTGAGGATAACAGAATGAATATCATCAACTGGCTGAAACAACGGAATATCAATGTCAATAACGAAAACCTGATCCGGCAGGCTTTCATGCACTCGTCCTATGCGAACGAACACCGCCGCCACCATGACAATGAGCGTCTGGAATTCATGGGCGACGCGGTGCTGCAGCTGTGGAGCAGCGAGCGGATCTTCAAACTGAAGCCGCCCCTGGCAGAAGGGCGCATGACAACCCTGCGGGCCCAGCTTGTCTGCGAGAAGGCCCTGGCCGGATACGGGCGGCAGCTGAAACTGAACGATTTCCTGCTTCTGGGCAGCGGTGAGGAGAAAACCGGCGGCCGGGAAAAGGATGCCATCATTGCGGATATGTTCGAGGCCTTCCTCGGCGCGCTGTATCTGGATCAGGGCATGCCGGCGGTGGACATTATCCTGAACGAGGTCATGGTTCCATATCTGAAGGCCCCGGAACAGGTTGAGGTCATTCGCGACTACAAGACCAAACTGCAGGAATATGTGCAGGCTGACAACCGCCGGACCGTGCACTACCAGCTGGTCAGCGAGAGCGGCCCGCCCAATGCGCCGACCTTTATAATGAATGTGCTGGTGGAAGACCTGGTACTGGGCACCGGCACCGGTTCCTCCAAGAAACAGGCGGAACAGAATGCCGCCCGGAATGCCTTTGAAAAGATGGTGAAATAATGAGAACAGAATTTGGCGTGACAACTGACGGCCGCAAAGCAGGCCTGTACACAATTGAAAATGATCAGATCCGGCTGTCGGCGACAGATTACGGGGCCACCCTGGTTTCCCTGGAAATCCGCAGCTGCGGCCGCGATGTGCTGCTTGGCCATACGGATGTCAAAGCATACGAAAAGCTGGATTCCTGCATGGGCGCGGTGATTGGCCGGGTGTGCAACCGGATTGCCGGAGGGCGCTTTGTCCTGCATGACAGGGAGTATCAGCTCGATATCAACAACGGGCCCAACTGCCTGCACAGCGGCTTCAACGGATATCAGGACCGGTTCTTTACAGTGACAGAGAAAACGGATGAACTGCAGTTTGAACTGGTTTCACCGGCCGGGGATCAGGGGTTTCCGGGAGAGATGCGGCTGAAGGCAGTCTACCGGCTTCTGGATGACGGATTCGCCTTTGATTATGAGGTATTCTCTGATCAGGATACATTCGCGAATATCACCAATCATGCCTACTTCAACCTGGGCGGTCTGGCCTGTGACAGTATTCTCGGCCATGTGCTGCGGAGTCCGGCGGACACCTTCCTGGGTACAGATGAAACCGGGCTGGCCTGCGGACCGCTGCGCTCTGTAACCGGGACGCCGTATGACTTCAGAGAACCGCATGCGCTGGGTGAGCGCATCGGGGCGGATGACGAACAGATCCGCAACGCGAACGGTTACGACAATCCGTTCTTTGTGCCCGGTACAGGACTGCGGCCGTTCCTGCAGTGTTCGTATGACGGGCTCTGTATGACTGTCGTTTCGGATCTGCCGGGTTATCAGCTTTATACCGGAAATTTCCTGGGCGGCGATGACCGCTGCGGCAAACAAGGCCGGACATTCGCTGCCCGCAGCGGTGTCTGCTTTGAAACCCAGTACAGCCCTGACGCCATGAACCGCACAGATGTCAGTGTCCCGCTGCTCAAGGCCGGAAGGACGATGAAACATACAACCGAGTATCATTTTGCATACGGGGAGGAATAAACCATGCGCATATCGGAAATCAGGGCATTTGCCCGTGAAAAGGCATTTACGGAAAAATTGCAGGAACTGTATGGGGAGAAAAATGACGGCCTGGCCAGGCTGAGCAGGCTCCTTGATCAGTTTGAGGCGCTGTACGGTGATACCGAAGCGGCGGTCCTGTCCGGTGGCGGACGGGTGGAAGTCGGCGGGAACCATACCGATCACCAGGGCGGCTGCGTCCTGGCGGCGGCCATCTCGCTTGATATCCTGGCTGTGGCGAGGAAAAATGATGACATGATCATCCGCTATGCTGCCAAAGGCTATGAAATGGCCCCGGTTGACATCAGCGGGCTGGAGGTCAGGGAAGAGCTGTACGGGACTTCCGAAAGTCTGTTCCGGGGCGTGGCGGCCGGCATGAAAAACCGCGGTTATAAAATCGGCGGCTTTGACATGGTGGCAGAAAGCCGGGTCCTGCCGGGCAGCGGCATGTCCAGCAGTGCCGCATTTGAAGTCATGATCGGCACAGCTTTCAATCACTTCTATAACAACGGCAAGGTCAGGGACCAGATTATCGCCATGGTTTCACAGTATGCTGAAAATGTTTATTTCGGCAAGCCGAGCGGCCTGATGGACCAGATGGCCTGTGCCTGCGGGGGGCTGATCGGCATTGACTTCAAGGATGCGGAAAAGCCGAAGATCACCAAGGCGGACTATGATTTTGAAGCTGCCGGATATGCGGTGATGCTGACGGACTGCCGGGCCAATCATGCTGACCTGACAGATGCCTACGCCGGGATTCCGCAGGAAATGAAAGCGGCAGCCAGGGTGATGGGGCATGAACTGCTGTCCCAGTGCACCATGAAGGAACTGCTGGAAGCGACACCGGCAATCCGCGAACAGTGCGGTGACCGCGCCTGGCTGCGCAGTTTCCACTATATGAACGAAACCGAGCGGGCCAAAAAACAGGTTAAAGCTCTTAAAAAGGGAGATCTGGATGAATTCCTGAATCTGGTAAGGGAATCCGGCCGCTCATCGTATGAATACCTGCAGAATATATATGCGGACTGGGATGTAACCCATCAGTCCATGGCAGTCGGTCTGGCGCTGAGTGACCACGTGCTGCAGGATGGCGGGGCCTGGCGGGTTCACGGCGGCGGTTTTGCCGGAACAATTCTGGCCTTTGTACCGCTGAAGCGGGTCAGTACATACCGTAAAACAATGGAGAAAGCTTTTGGCAAAGACTGCACACTGCGGCTGAAAGTACGCCAGTACGGCGGTATCAGACTGATATAGGAGGATAGATGCGATGATTAAAGACAACAAGATCCTGCTCGGCAAGGCAGGCGACAAGGAAATCTTCATCCTGCCGGACAAACTGAACCGGCACGGTCTGATTGCCGGGGCTACCGGCACCGGTAAAACCGTAACCCTGAAAGTCATTGCAGAATCCCTCTGTGAGCTTGGCGTGCCAACCGTGATCGCCGATGTCAAGGGCGACCTCAGCGGCATGATCGTCGAAGGCTCCCAGGAAGGCATCCAGGAACGCCTGGATTCGATGAATATCACCGATTTTACCGTCCGCCGGTATCCGGTTCATTTCTTCGATGTATATCAGAAATACGGCATTCCCGTGCGGGCCAGTGTACAGGATATGGGACCTCTGCTCATCAGCCGTATCCTTGACCTGACTGATACGCAGCAGGGTGTCATGAACATGATCTTCCGCATTGCCAGGGATATGGAACTGGATCTGATCGATCTCAAGGACCTGCAGGCGATGACTGCTTATGTCGGTGAAAAGGCCAAGGAGTTTACCCTGAAATACGGCAATGTCACCAGGCAGAGCGTCGGGGCAATCCAGCGCCGTCTGCTGGAACTGGAGGAGCAGGGAGGTGACCTGTTCTTCGGCATGCCGTCTCTGGAAATCAGCGACTGGCTCAAGAAAGATACATTCAGCGGCCTCGGCATCATGAACATCATTGAGTGTCAGGAACTCTTCCAGCATCCGCTGCTGTATTCGACCTTCCTGCTGTGGATGCTTGAGCGGCTCTATAATACGCTGCCGGAAGTCGGTGACCTGGACAAGCCTAAGGTTGTCTTCTTCTTTGATGAAGCACATCTGCTGTTTGACAATGCCCCGCGTCAGCTCATGGAGAAGATCGAGCAGGTTGTCAAACTCATCCGTTCCAAAGGCGTCGGTATCTTCTTCATTACCCAGAATCCGGCGGATATTTCCGGCAGTGTCCTCTCACAGCTCAGCAACCGTATCCAGCATTCCCTGCGGGCCTATACCCCGGCTGAAATCAAAGCCGTTAAGCTGGCGGCGGATTCCTTTAGGGCGAATCCGGAATTCGATACAACAGAGATGATCTCCAACCTGAAGACCGGCCAGGCCCTGGTTTCCGTACTCGGTGCCGACGGGGCCCCGACCATTGTCGAAAAGACAAAGATCCTGCCGCCGAAGTCCAGCATGAACATCGCCGATCCGGCACTGGTGCGGGAAACGATCGACAATGATTTCCTCAATGACAAGTATCTCAATACCGTAGACCCGCAGAGTGCCTTCGAGGATATCGACATCATCCGCCAGGATGAAGCCGAAGCCATCGAACTGGAAAAGCGGGAAAAGGAAGCAGCCCGACAGGCAGAAAAGGAAGCGAAGGCGGAAGCTGCCAGAAAGGCGAAGGAAACATCGATGAGTGACCGGCTGGCCCGCAAGGCCCAGCGGCGCCTGGAAACCGAGATGGTCAACATCGGCGTCCGGCAGGCCAAGAAGATCCTGAAAGCATTCCTCAAATAATGAAAAAACCGCTTTCCGGCAGGGAAGCGGTTTTGCTTTGATTAGTCAAGACGTGTTTTTTGCCGAATCAATGTTACAATATGAACCACATGAGTTTACTGCTGAAAGAAATCCTGCCGGAGGAGCTGCTCCGGGAGTATCCTGAACTGCATGATGTACAGGTTGCGCGGGTACAGCTTTTCAATGCGGCCGGCCGGGTGGAAGTCGATCTGCAGAGCAGCACATTTATTTCCTGTCAGGCCTATCGGGACATCATCGCCTGTCTGCAGGATATCCTGCAGGCAGAAGCTGTAGTCCGGGTTGCGGCAGAAGCGCAGGATGTCAGCCTGACGGAAATCCAGAAATATCTTGACTGCTGTGTGGAGATCCATCCGGAATACAGCCTGCTGAAAAATGCCACCATGACTTACGATGATATCGAAAAGCAGGTGCATTTCCTGTTTACCGCGGCCGCTGAGAGTGAACAGGCAACCCGGTATCTGCCGGAACTGCGCAAGTTCTTTGCGTCCATCGGCATGCCGGCCCTCGGCTTTGTGTCGGAATTCAAGGATGAAGTGACTGCGGAAATCGATACGGTCCAGGTCAGGATGGCACCGGAAAAGCCGAAACCGGAAGCACCGCGCTACCGCAGCCGTTTCCATAAACAGAAACTGGATGATTACCAGGCTGTGGAACTGCGGGAAGTCCAGCAGGAGATCCGCAATATCACCTTTACCGGCAAGGTATTTGCAAAAGATGATTTTACTGTGCGCAAGACCGGCATGATCATTCAGTCACTGTCGGTTTTTGACGGTACGGATGCCCTGGTTGTCAAACGTTTTGAAGGCCGCAACTGCACTAAAGAGGATCTTGACGCGGTCAGCATCGGCGCCCGGGTGCAGGTATACGGCTCGGTGCGCTATGACAGCTATGCCAAGGATCTGGTCTGCGAAGCTGAAGAGATCACTGTTCTGGAGGCGGAGAAAGATACCGATCCGGCAGAAGAAAAGCGGGTTGAGCTGCATGCCCATACAAACATGAGTGAAATGGACGGTGTATGCGAAGCAGCAGCTGTTGTCAAATATGCCTGGAATCTCGGCCATGAGGGCATTGTCATCAATGACCACGCGGATGTACAGGCTTTCGTCAAGGCGTTCAATCAGGCAGAGTCCCTCAAAAGCAAAAACAAGGACCGGTCCTTCAAGGTTGGCCTGGCCTGTGAGATGAACATGGTCGATGAGCAGCTGACCATTGTCCGCAATGTGACTGATGAAAAAATCGATGATGCCGGCTATGTCTGCTTTGACCTGGAAACCACCGGTCTTTCATGTTATTACGACCATATCATCGAATTCGGCGCGGTGCGGATGAAGAACCAGACCATCATTGACCGCAAGCAGCTGTTCATCAAACCGCCGGTGCCGATTCCCGCAGCCATTACCAACAAGACCAATATCACCAACGATATGGTCCGCAATGCCCGGCCGATCGCTGAAGTGATTGATGAAATCCTGGACTGGATCGGGGATGATGTGCTGGTTGCCCATAACGCAACCTTTGACTATTACTTCCTGAATGAGGAACTGCGCCGCATGGGCCGGCCGCCGCTGACCAATACAGTTATCGATACGCTGGATCTGTCCCGGGCTATCCTCAAGGACAGGAGATACTACAAGCTCGGCAATATCTCGCGGTATTACCGGATTGCCTATGATGAAGAAGTGGCCCACCGGGCTGACTATGATGCCGAAGCGCTTTCCGGTGTTTTCCTGTGCCTGCTGAAAGACGCTGAAAAGGCCGGGGCAGTGACCATCCGTGACCTGCAGGAAAAGATCCAGGCTGATGATGCCTTCCTGAAAGTCAGAAAGTCACATGTCACGGTACTGGCGAAGAACCATGACGGTCTCAAGGCGCTGTACCGGATGGTGACGCTGTCCAATACGGATTATCTGGCTGTACAGGGCAAGGCCGGCAGCGGTGAGGATGCCGAAGTTCCGGCTGAACCGCGGATCCCGCGGCGGATTATCGAGCAGTACCGGGAGAATCTGTTGATCGGTACGTCCTGCCAGAACAATGAAATCTTCGAACTGGCCTGCAACGGGGATGATGCCCGGCTGGAAGCGGCGATGAAATGGTATGACTATGTCGAGATTCAGCCGCCGGGGCATTACAGCACCATGGTTGTGCTTGGCAGCATTCCGAGCTCCGAGCGCGTGAAGGAAGTGCTGCTGCGGATGATCCGCATGGCGCAGAAACTCGGCATCCCGGTAGTTGCGGACAGCGATGCGCATTACTGTTCCAGGGATCAGAAGATGTTCCGGGATGTGTATATTGTGTCCCAGGGCGTCGGCGGGGTATCGCATCCGCTGTATATCCGCACTGATGAACTGCGCTGGCGGACAAAGAATCCGGACCAGCATATCTGGAAGACCCAGGAGATGCTGGACGCTTTTGAATGGCTGCATGATCCGCAGCTGATACACGAGATCGTGATTGATAATCCCCTGGCGATTTTCAGGCAGCTGGAGGAGATCAGGCCGGTTCCGGCAGGCACCTATCCACCGCATATCGAAGGCTCTGATGAGAAGCTGAAGGAAGTCTGCTACAGCACGGCCAGGGCGCAGTACGAATTCAACGGGGTGCTGCCTTCCCAGGTCAGTGACCGGCTGGACCGGGAACTCAATGCCATCATCGGTGCCGGTTATTATGTCAACTATTACATTTCCCATCTTCTGGTCAAGAAGTCCAATGCGGACGGCTATGTTGTCGGTTCCCGCGGTTCGGTCGGTTCATCCTTTACCGCTACCATGGCCGGCATAACCGAAGTCAACCCGCTGGCCCCGCACTATGTGTGTCCGTCCTGCCATTACAGTGAGTGGATCGAGGATCCGGAAATCAAATCCGGCTTTGATCTGCCCGATAAAGTCTGTCCGCACTGCGGCGGCGTGATGAAGGG
>JAEEHG010000146.1 GCA_016280695.1 Solobacterium sp.
ATTGCGTATATCCCGAACTGGTACACGATCCACGAGATCGACTTCAATGACAAGAAGCACAAGAATTTCTACTGGTCTGACACCCTGGTATCCTATGCCATGGAAAATGGCTGGTACACCCCGTCAGTGGAAGGCGACTACAGTGACTTCGACTTCGCGGCTGTCTATCAGGCCGGCGGATATGACATCAAGTCCAACTGGGACCGGTCAGACCTTGCCTGGAAGCTCCTGCTCAAAGGTGATCCGCTGCCGCACCGCACCTTCTCCATCAAGGCACCGCGGAAATACGGCGTTGAGGACCTGAAGCCGATCATGCGCTCCCACTATGCCGAACATGCGGAAGACCTGAAAGAACATCCGGACATGAGCCCGCACCGCTACGGTATCTGCCGGGACACCACGGTGGAATCAACCATTATCGAATTCAATGAGGTGCCGGAACTGACCTGCATGTGGCGTTCCCTGCCGCGGCCGTGTGCAACCCCATTTATGCCGTGGTACCTCGGCATTACCGAAATCCCGAAAGGATATGAATGGATGGGGCCGAAGGAAGCCCTGGCTTCCCACTTCGCTGTTGATGAAGATGAATTCGCCTACCATGCCGGCCGGGCTGTTTCCGCATTCCTGCTGCTGCAGAACGTCATGGAATTCAACTACCAGGCTGCCGAAGACCGGATCCACGGGGAAATCGCGGTCATGGAAAAGGAATGGGCTGCCACCAAGAAAGTCATCGACCAGGCTTATCTGGAACTTGTCGGCAAAAACAAGGATTATGCCTGCGCCCTGCTGACTGACTATACAAGTGCCCAGGCATACAAGACCTGGAACTGGGCAAAACAGGCTGTGCTCAACATTGCCATGGACCGTGACAATGCGAATATGCACTACTGGCGCAGCAAGCTCTGATTTCATTCCTGCCGGCACAGCATGACTGTGCCGGTTTTTATTATCCCCATAACGATTTCTTATACGACGGCCGGAAACCGGCATGGTACGATGAATTTATCAAGGAAGGAGGAATGTCATAATGATCAGAACCGACAAAGTCAAATTAACCGTAATCAAGGCCGAAGCATATCGGCAGAAACTGACTGGCGGTGATACCGGGATTGTCATAACGCGTCATGACACCAAACAGCCAGGCCTGGCCACCATCAGCAGGTCCACCGGCAAAGCAGTTCCGGCCGCCAACACTTCCCTGAAACTGTTCCCGCAGGAAGCTTTTGATGAAGCTGTCGCGCTGACTGCCCGCATGCCGTTCCAGAAGGCCAGACAGGCGCCGGCCAAGGCAAAGCCGGCAGCGGAAGAACCGGCAGCGGACCCGAAACTGGAAGAAACAGCCGGAAGCGAGGCCTATCTGAAAATCGTAACAAAGTATACCGACAAATCCGGGAAACTCTCCTATGATCTCCTCAATAAGGATTTCATTAAGTTCGCCCATTCATCCAGCATCGTGCGGGACATGATTGCCGACGGCGAATCGGCAGCCGCGATCCGCAAGTATATTGCCGGCGTCAAGTTCCGGGATATCGCGGATGACCATGACCTGTCCGATGCCGAGATCCAGCGCATTGTCAAACTGCTTGATGATGCCCGTCCGAAGAATGTCTTCAAGGACCTCAACGACATGCTCAGGAAACAGCTGGGCGCTCAGAAAAAGAAGTAAAGCAGACGGGGCTGAGTCATCAGCCCTTTTTTTGTGCTAACATAAATTCCGTGAGTACGGAAAACAAATGGTTCGGCAATCGTGAATTCTACCGTTCTGTCCTGATGATCGCTGTCCCGATCATGATTCAGAGCGGTATTACAACGTTTGTAAACATGCTTGACAATATCATGGTCGGCCAGGTCGGCACCCTGCCCATGAGCGGGGTATCCATCACCAACCAGCTGATCATGATTTTTAATCTGGCGGTCTTCGGTTCATTCAACGCTGCCGGTATCTTCGGCGCCCAGTTCTGCGGCAAACAGGATGACAAGGGTGTCAGGGACTGTTTTCATTTCAAGCTGTATGTCGTGCTGCTCCTGTCAGTTGCCGGCCTGGGTATCCTGGGCCTGTGCGGGCGGCAGCTGATCGGCCTTTATCTTGACCCGGCTGTCAACAGCCCGGCTGATATCCTGGAAACAATGCAGTATGCCCGCAGATATATGCTGATCATGATGATCGGCCTGCCGGTGTTTACCCTGTCCCAGGCGTTCTCAACTTCGATCCGTGAGACCGGGGAAACCATCATCCCCATGCGGGCCAGCATCTGTGCCGTTACCGTCAACTTCATCGGCAACTACACGCTGATCTTCGGCCATTTCGGCATGCCGCGCCTGGGGATCACCGGCGCTGCCGTGGCAACAGTCATCTCACGGTTTGTGGAACTGTCCATTATCCTGACCGGCGCCATCCGGCACCGCGAACGGTTCGCCTTCATGCATGACCCGCTGAAGGATCTGCGCGTTCCTGCCCCGCTGGTCAAGGCCATCATCCTCAAGGGAGCTCCCCTGGTTTTCAATGAAGTTCTCTGGTCCACCGCCATCGCGATGATTGCCCAGTGCTATTCCACCCGCGGCCTGAATGCCGTGGCAGCCATCAATATCAACCAGACCATCCAGAATGTCTTTACGATTACAAACAGCGCCATGGGCAATTCGATTTCCATCATGGTCGGGCAGCGGCTCGGGGCCAATGAAATCGAGGAGGCTGTGGATACGGACCGTAAGCTGATTGTCTTCTCTTTCTGCCTGGCTTCGGTCATGGGCTGCCTGCTGTTCACGCTGGCCCCGCTGTTCCCTGGCCTGTACAACACCTCCGCGGAAGTGCAGACACTGGCCGGCAGGCTGCTGCGGGTTACCGCCTTCAGCATCCCGCTGGGCGCGCTGTATTTCGGCAGTTACTTTACCCTGCGCAGCGGCGGGAAAACGGTTATTACCTTCCTGTTTGACAGTGTTTATTCCTGCCTGGTCAACTACCCGATTGCCTTCGGGCTCTCCCGGTTTACCGATCTGCCGGTGCTGTACATCTTCATCGCCGTCGTGTGCGCGGACATTCCCAAAGCTGCCCTCGGCCTGTTCCTGGTCCACAAGCGGGTCTGGGTACAGAACCTGGTCGGCGCGGACAACTGAAAACGGCCCCTGTGGAGTGTGCCCCAATCAGTAGACTTGAATAAAAACACTCAATGAACCAGACTATCTCCGAAAGGAGGTAGTTTTTTTATATATGGCCAGAAAGGGGCAGAAGTTCA
>JAEEHG010000018.1 GCA_016280695.1 Solobacterium sp.
AGACAATCATCGCCGGTGTCGGTGAACTGCAGCTGGATATCATCATGGACCGTATGAGAAGAGAGTTCAAGGTGGAAGCCACTGCCGGTGCGCCGCAGGTTGCCTACCGTGAAACCATCCGCGGCACAGCCGAGTGCGAAGGCAAGTTCGTCCGGCAGACCGGTGGTCATGGTCAGTACGGTCATGTCTGGATCCGGTTTGAGCCGAATGAGGGCAAGGGCTTCGAATTCGTTGACGCGACTGTCGGCGGCTCTGTCCCGAAGGAATACATCAAGCCGACCCAGCAGGGTCTGGAAGAAGCTCTCGGCAACGGTCTGATCGCCGGTTATCCGATCGTGGATATCAAGGCAACCCTGTTCGACGGCAGCTACCATGATGTCGACTCGTCTGAACAGGCGTATAAGATCGCAGCCAGCCTGGCTCTGAAGGAAGCTGCCAAGAAGTGCAGCCCGGTCATCCTCGAACCGGTCATGAGAGTTGACGTTACGGCTCCGTCCGAATACCTCGGCGCTGTCATGGGTGACATCGTCAAGCGGCGCGGCCAGATCCGTCAGCAGGAAGAAACCGGCAACGCGATCAAGATCGAAAGCTTCGTACCGCTGAGCGAAATGTTCGGGTACGTAACCGACCTGCGTTCGTTCACACAGGGCCGCGGCACCTACGTCATGCAGACAGATCACTACGAAGAAGTACCGAAGAATATCGCCAAGGAAATCATCGAAAAGAACGCGGTTTCCGCCAAGTAAGTAATTATTGCAAACGTAAACCGATTATCATAAAATGAAATCGGTCTAACGATTAAAATCAGGAGGAAGAAAGCATTATGGCAAAGGAACATTTTGACCGTTCGCTGGAACATGTTAACATCGGTACCATCGGCCACGTTGACCATGGTAAGACAACACTGACAGCGGCAATCACCAAGTATCTGGCAGAGCATCCGGAAGATGGCAAGGCTGTCTTCGAAGCTTATGACAAGATCGATGGTGCACCAGAAGAAAAGGCTCGTGGTATTACAATCAATACCGCACACGTCGAATATTCGACAAACACACGGCACGATGCACACGTTGACTTCCCAGTTCACGCTGACTATGTCAAGAACATGATCACAGGTGCAGCTCAGATGGATGGCGCGATCCTGGTTGTTGCAGCAACCGACGGACCGATGCCGCAGACACGTGAGCACATCCTGCTGTCCCGTCAGATAGGCGTACCGACAATGGTCGTTTTCCTGAACAAGTGCGACATGGTCGACGATCCTGAACTGATCGACCTGGTTGAAATGGAAGTCCGCGACCTGCTGAGTGAATATGGTTTCGACGGTGACAACACACCGATTATCCGCGGTTCTGCTCTGAAGGCTCTGGAAGGCGATCCGGAATGGCTGGCTCCGATCAAGGAACTGCTGGACGCTGTTGATACATGGATCCCGGCTCCGGAACATGAATTCGACAAGCCGTTCCTGATGGCGGTTGAAGATGTCTTCACCATCACAGGCCGTGGTACAGTCGCTACCGGCCGTGTTGAGCGTGGTAAGCTGAACCTGAACGACCAGGTTGAAATCGTCGGTCTGAAGGACACAAGAACAACTGTTGTTACAGGTATCGAAATGTTCCGTAAGACTCTGGACTTCGCCCAGGCTGGTGACAACATCGGTGCGCTGCTCCGTGGTGTCAACCGTGACGAAGTTGAGCGTGGCCAGGTCCTGGCAAAGCCGGGTTCCGTTACCCCGCATACAGAATTCAAGGCTCAGGTCTACGTTCTGACAAAGGAAGAAGGCGGCCGTCATACACCGTTCGTCTCCAACTACCGTCCGCAGTTCTATTTCCGTACAACTGACGTTACAGGCGTCATCAAGCTGCCGGCAGGCACAGAAATGTGCATGCCTGGCGACAACGTCGTCATGGAAGTTACTCTGCTGTCCCCGATCGCTGTCGAGCAGGGCACAAAGTTCTCCATCCGTGAAGGCGGCCGTACAGTCGGTTCCGGAAACATCATCGAAATCACAAAGTAAGATTCCGATATACGGATAAACGAAAAGACAGTCTCATGCGACTGTCTTTTTTTGCGGTCGAAAGGGCCGGCCCGGTAATGGTATGATTAGGGCAGAATAATCTTAAGAAACCGGAAGGATCAATCCGATACAATAAAAGACAAAGGGAGGCGGAGAGAATATGCTGCCTAATACACGTACACAAGTAAAGCAAGAAGCGAAGGAATACCTGCGCGCTTCCTACTGGCCGGCAGTAGCGACGGCCGTGGTCCTGGTGCTGGTAACCGGCGGAATGACGGCCGGCAGCGGCGGGGTGGAAATCAACTATACATTTAACGGTTCATCTTCCTTTTATCGTCTGCAGCGGCTCATGCCGGCGGCGGCCTCGCTCAGCGGGGTTGTCCTGCTGCTGAAGATCTTTGTGATGATGCCCCTGGAAGCAGGCTGCCGCAGCTGGTTCCTGCATCGGCTGGACAACAGTGAAGGCAGTGACCTGCAGGACGTTTTCACTTCCGAAAAATACGAGCGGACCGTGCGGACAATGCTGCGGCGGTTCCTGACGGTGCTGCTGTGGACATTTGCGCTGATCATACCGGGCATCGTGGCCGCCTACCACTATCTGTTTGTGCCGTATATCATGGAGGATTACCCGGATCTGACGCCGGCGGAAGTGCTGGAGCTGTCTGCCGAGATGACCCGCGGCCATAAATGGGATCTCTTTGTCTTCCACCTGTCCTTTATCCTGTGGGGTATTTTGACCCTGATCACAGGCATGCTGGCCGGCATCTTCTATGTCTGGCCCTACATGGCACTTGCCGAAGCGGTTGTCTACGATGATATCCGCAATGAATGGGAGGACCGCCATGCATAAACTGCTGAGAAAACTGTTTGTCCTGCTGTTCCCGCTGCTGATGTTGGCCGGGTGCACCCATGCCCCATCACCGGCTGCCTCCCCGTTGCCGACCCCGGCAGTGACCGCGGTGGCGGAGAATATCCCGGATGAACACGGGGTCTATGATTCCAGGGACGATGTGGCGCTGTATCTGCATGTTTACGGCCATCTGCCGGATAACTTCATGACCAAGAAGGAAGCCCGGGCGGAAGGCTGGCAGAGCGGGGCATTGAACCGCACCATAAAGGGTATGTGCATCGGCGGTGATGAATACGGCAACTTCGAAGGAAACCTGCCGGAAGCGGATGACAGGATCTACTATGAGTGTGATATCGGTACGCTGCATGCCAAAAAACGGGGTGCCAGACGGATCGTCTGGTCCAATGACGGTCTGATCTACTATACGGATGATCACTACAAGACGTTTGAGCTGCTGTACGGGGAGGAATGACAATGAGCCGCCGGATAAAAATTAATGCGTCAAGAATGCAGACCAGGGATGATATCCATGACTACATGGAAGATATTTTCGATTTCCAGGACTATTACGGCAGAAATCTGGATGCCCTGTATGACCGTCTGCAGGAAGTGACGGATGATATTGACCTGGTCTTTACCCATGATGCGATTGCCGGGATCCTGGATGTGCCGTATGCCTACCGGACGCTGATGGTACTGGGCAAGGCCTGTGACGAAAACCCGCACCTGCATATCCTTTTCCGCCCCTGACGGCAGGAACATGATAGAATAAAAAAAGTATCAGGAGGTTGACTATGAAACTGATTCTTGCAATCGTATCCAATGATGACGCGTCGGATGTTTCTTCCGCGCTGACAAAAGAAAACTATTATGTAACCAGACTTGCTACAACCGGTGGATTCCTGCGGGCCGGCAATACAACTATTATTGTCGGAACCGAGGATGAACGGGTGCAGCAGTGCATTGATATCATCGGCGAGCAGTCCAAGCGCCGTACGGAGATCGTGCCGTCCACAGCGAGCTATGATGTGGGCAGATATTCCTCCTTCCCGGTCGAAGTGCAGATCGGCGGAGCAACTATTTTTGTCCTTGATGTAGAAAAGTTCATAAAACTGTGATGACCATGGAAATCAGAAAAACAAGACCGGAAGATGTGGATGCCGCTGCGGCCATCTACGAACAGGCCCGGGCCTATATGAAATCCCAGGGCATACAGCAGTGGCAGTGGGGCTATCCGGATCGCGAGACGGTGGTCAATGATGTGGCGGACGGCCATGGCTATGTGGTGACTGACGGTGATAAAGTCGTCGGGGTCTGCTATATTACCGAAGCCCCTGAGGCCACTTATGCTGTCATTGAAAACGGCAGCTGGCTGAATGATGAGCCGTATGTCAGCGTGCACCGTACGGCCGTGGCGAATGATGCCAAGGGAAAGGGTGTCGGCAGCTGGTTCTTTGCGGAAGCGGAACGGTATGCCAGGGAGCGGGGTTACCGGAACCTGCGGGTTGATACCCATCCGGACAATCACTCCATGCAGAGACTGATTGAAAAGAACGGCTTTACAGCCTGCGGGAGAATCTACATCCCGCGGGAAAACAACGGGCCGCGCATTGCCTATCAGAAAGTCCTTGAGGACTGACGGCAGAAAACAATAAAAGCAGGAACAATTGATCCTGCTTTTATTGATGCGGGAAGGGACGGGAAAACAGTTATTTTTCCGTCGGCCGCAGAAGGTACGGCGCCAGCGGTTCCGGCAGGCACTTCAGCAGGCACTGGACAAGGTTCCTGATGTTTTTCGGATCAACGATCATCAGGTGATGTGTCTTGGCGGTCACCCCGGTAATATAAAAGTCAATCATGAACTTGAGTTCATCTGACAGAGTCTCCATATTGAAACGCTCCATGATGAGTTTTTCGCATTGGCTGATGGCGGCTGACCTTGCGGTATACAGCAGTGAATTGGTTCCGTGGGAATTCCGGAGAATATTTGTATAGTAAGCAAGGTCATTCTTCAGCACTTTCCGGTACACTTCGAGAATGTCATCCAGATAATAGGGCTTTTTCACTTTATCCAGCGCTTCCTCCAGTTCACTGCCAAAACGCTGAAAAATCAGATCATCCTTATCCTTGTAGTAGTAATAGAACATCGGTGTTGTAATCTGACAATTCTCGGTAATCTCCCGTACGGAAATTTTGTTTACAGGTTTCGATTTGGCAAGTTCATAAAAAGAGTCGGCAATTAAATCTTTTGTGTTTGTTCTTTTCAGCATGGTTTTCATCCTTTGGACTTTAATAATATATCTATATTATTTCCCATTATGCATGAGTTTTGTTTTTATAATCTAACCGAAATGTAAATAAAATTACAGAAATTAGAATATAAAAAAGCATTTCTTTGCTTTCCTCATAATCGAAATTTTATAAAGGGTACACATGATGTTTGTGCAAAGACCTGAGGAATGTCTGAAATCAATTCATAAAAATGCGCAGAAAAGCCTGCAGGCATACCCGCAGACTGCTGTGAACCGGGTTTTATTCTGCTGCATGAAGGGTTTCATTTCCGGCAATAACTGTTTTCCGCCGCCTGCAGCAGGGCGGTTTTTTCATTTACGACACGATCTTCCATGACGGCTGCGAGCAGTTCCTGCAGGGTTCTGCCGATGGCAGCACCCTGAAGCCCGGCAGCCTGCAGATCGGCGCCGGTAATGTCAAGCATGCCGATGGTTATGCAGTCGCCGTCATCACAGACTTCTTTCAGGCGGCGGGCCAGGTCAGCGGCATCAGTATCCGGATCCAGGGCGGCCCGGAAGGCAGCGTACTGTTCATGGCCGGCCTGCAGCCCGCTTAAGAGGAAGCGCAGATCACGGCGGGAAGCGACGGGATCATTCCGGTGGGCAAGCAGGTTCTGC
>JAEEHG010000147.1 GCA_016280695.1 Solobacterium sp.
ATGAAATAGACAATCATGCCGGCAAAGATGCTCAGCACCGTACCGGCAATATTGACCGGCAGAACCCGGACAACGGCCATGACCACGGCCATCATGACCGCGGCCCCGATGACATAGACGGCACAGCTCCTGTCAAAGAAACGGATATGCGCCTTGCGGCGGACGAAGACCAGCTGCACGCAGGTAACACAGAACTCCGCAATCACACTGCCGGTAATGGCCCCATAGGCGCCATAGCGCGGGATCAGCAGCGAATTGATGATGAAATTCACGACCGAGCCGGTCACGACACTGATCGTATACTGCGTATACATGCCGGTCGACACCAGATACTGGATACCGGTCACATTGGACATTGATATGAAGATGATGATCGGGCTGCCGAAGCGGATCAGGTCGGCGACGATCGGGGCCGTCGGCAGGTACCAGCTGATGAAACTGCCGGCTATGGCCACCATGCCCAGGCACATCGGCACCGACAGCATCAGCGCGATCTTCATGGTTGTCCTGATCAGATTCTTGGCCTTTTCTTCCCCGCCTTCTTCGTTGTAGAAGACATTGGTGATACGCGGCAGGACAACCGCGCCGATGGACGTGATGAAGTACAGGAACATCTGCACAAATCCGATCGATGTCTTGTAGTACGACAGATGTTCTTCGTTGTACAGGGCGCCGACCATGGTCCGGTCCAGCATCGTGTAGACGCTGATCGCAATGGTCGGGATAAACAGCTGGAAGGTCGGCTTGAAGTGGTGCCGGTACGCGTCGGCGAGGGACACCTTCTCAAACGTGATGTACTGTTTGAGCTGGAAGAACATGATGACCTGGCCGAACAGTTCACTGCCGGCATTGATCAGCACGAACTTCCAGAGATCGGCCGGGGTCTTGCACAGCAGGAAAATCAGCCCGGTGCCCAGGCACTTAACCACAATGTTGCGGATGCTTGCCTTCTTGAAGTCTTCCACCCCGTAGAAAAACCAGCTGATATCCAGCATGCTGGCCAGCATCGTAAAGCCGGTCAGCCGGAAGATCGTGAGGTTCTCCGTAATCGCAAACGAAATGAAGATATAATATGCCGTCGCCGCAATGACCATATCGGCCATCTGCATGTACAGGATTTCGAAGAAGGTCCGGTTCAGTTTATCCTGATCATTCCGGACTTTGGCTATTTCACGGTTGCCGTAGGTGTTCACCCCGAGGATGCCGAACAGGATAAACCACTGCATGACACTGCCGGCATAATCGGAAATGCCCACGACCGCAGGGGTCAGGTGGGCGTAGGTGTACGGTATGATGACCAGCGGCAGGATGATCTTCACCAGCTGGTACAGGATATTGTAAATATAGTTGCGGACCAGTTTTTTATCCATACTTAATGATTATACAGGAAAACAGGCAGAACCTCACTTGCCCAGAAGGCCTTCGGCAACGTCAATGGCATGCTCGACAATGGCATCCATGTTGAAGTATTTATATTCAGCCAGACGGCCAAGCGGCACGATATTCGGTATTTTCTTTACGAGATCCGCATAGGCATCATACTGTTTCTGACTGGCTTCGTTGAAGATCGGATAATACGGAACATTGCCTTTTTCACCCTGCCGGTCGTAAGCCATCGGATATTCAATGGCAATCGTGGTCTTCATAATCGGCGGGTTTTTCATGAACTTCTTGTATTCCGTAATCCTTGTATACGGATGGCTTTCTGCCGGCGTCGGATAGTTGACCGTCGCGACCGGCTGGAAATTCCCCTCTTTTGTCTCAACATCGAAATCAAGGCTGCGGTACGGCAGATCTCCGAGCTGATAGCCCAGCAGATGGTCGAGCAGGCCCGTATAGATGACAGTGCCGGCAAAGAGCTCATTGTCAAAATATACGGTTCCTTCTTCCGGATTGACCGTCATCCGGTCCATGATGTCAACGTTCAGCTGCACTTCAATATTTTCGTGATCCAGCATGCGCTCAAACAGTTTTGTATAGCCGTCCGACGGCATCTGCTGAAAACTGTCCTGGAAATACCTGTCATCATAGGAAATCAGAACGGGCACGCGGCCGGTGACAGCCGGGTCGATCTCCTCAACCTGCAGGCCCCACTGCTTCATCGTATAGTACTGGAAAACATTCTCATAGATGAAATCAGCCAGTTCCCGGATTTCCGGATCCCAGTTCTCCCGCAGTTCCAGAATCGGTATTTTATGATCAGCCCCGTAACTGGCAATCAGCACCTGCTTGAGGTGCTCGGCCTTGTCTTCATCAAACAGTTTTTCAATGGATGTCAGATTGAAGGGAATCGGCACCAGCTTTCCCTTGATATACCCGAGAACCCGGTGTTCATAGGTATACCAGTCTGTAAACCGGGACAGGAATTCAATCGCTTTTTCAGAATTCGTATGGAAAATATGCGGTCCGTATTCATGCCGGAGGACATCGTTCTCATCCGTCCAGTCATACGCATTGCCGCCGATGTGATTCCGTTTTTCAAGAATCAGCACTTTTTTTCCTGCGTCAGCCAGCACCCGGGCGGCTGTACTGCCGGCAAAACCTGCCCCGGCAATAATCACGTCATAGCTCATTGTCTGTCCCTGTACATCCTTTCATAGTAGTTTTGATAGTCCCCGCTGATGATGTTCTCCCACCACTCACGGTTGTTCAGATACCATTCAATTGTTTTCTGAATGCCTGTATCAAATGTGTATTCCGGTTTCCAGCCAAGCTCAGTCTCGATTTTCGTCGGGTCCATCGCGTAACGCAGGTCATGACCCGGACGGTCCTTGACAAAGTGGATCAGCGATTCCGGCTTGTCCAGTGCCTTCAGGATTGTCTTTACAACTTCCAGATTGGTTTTTTCGTTATGACCGCCGATATTGTACACTTCTCCGACCCTGCCTTTACGGACAATCAGGTCAATCGCATTGCAGTGATCGGTGACATACAGCCAGTCACGGACATTTGCGCCGTTGCCGTATACCGGCAGTGATTCATCTGCCAGGGCTCTCGAGATCATCAGCGGAATCAGCTTTTCCGGGAAATGATACGGCCCGTAGTTATTGGAACAGCGGCTGATTGTCACCGGCAGGCCAAACGTCCTGTGATAGGCAAGGACCAGCAGGGCGGCGCCCGCTTGGGAAGCGGAATACGGGGAAGATGTATGAATCGGTGTGTCTTCCCGGAACAGCAGGTCCGGCCGATCCAGCGGCAGATCACCATACACTTCATCGGTCGACACCTGATGAAAACGGCCTACATTGTATTTCCGGCAGGCATCCATCAGGTTCTGCACACCGATGATATTCGTTTCCACAAAGATCCCGGGATCTTCCACCGAGCGGTCGACATGCGTCTCAGCCGCAAAGTTGATTACCACATCAAACTGTTCTTCCGCGAACAGCCTGTCGATCAGTTCACGGTCACGGATA
>JAEEHG010000148.1 GCA_016280695.1 Solobacterium sp.
CCGGCATCCCTGTCCAATACCGCCGGCACCTTCATCTGCAATCATGTGCTCTACGGGGTGCGTTACCTGGCCGAGCATGAGTTCCCCGGCCTCAGGAGCGGGTTCATCCATATCCCCTTCCTGCCGGAGCAGACCGTGGACAAGCCGGGTGTGCCCAGCATGAGCCTGGAAGATACCGTAAAAGGAATCACGGCCGCCGTTGCGGCAGCCGTGGAAAAAAGCTGATTACAGCCGGTCTGCGGACCGGTTTTTTTATTTCTGCTCCATGGCGGCCCGGAGCTTTGCCGGGTCACGCAGGGTGCGGTGCTTGAAGATGGGGATATGCAGTTCGGCCGCCAGCTTCCGGCAGACATCCTTGTACGGGGCCGCCAGGTTATCGTGGAAGCTGATGGCGTCAATGCCGCCCGGGATGGCTGCCACGGCTGCCTTCATCTTTGCCAGGCCGTCCTCCCCGGTGTACTGCCCGGATACCATCCACTGGTTGGGCAGGATGTGCGTGCACATGACAGGATATTCGTCCTGCAGGCCGCAGACGGAGAACGCGCTTTCAAAGTGCACCCCGCCGCAGGCCAGCACAACTTTCGGCCGGGTGTCGTCATCGAAGACATGCACAAGGGCATCAGCGACGGCTTTGGCCGCTTCGGGGTCGGTCCAGGATACCGGCGAACTGCCGATCTCGATGTCATACTGCGGCACCGGGCAGGCGGCCAGTGTAGCCGGGTCATTGTCGTAGAGCATGCCGGACCAGTGCGTGGCTTCCGTACAGGCCGTCCATCCTTCCAGGTCGTACTTCCCGATGGCATTGTGCAGTGCCCTGAGCATGTTCCGGTACAGTACCGGGTCAGATGGACAGTACCAGCCGGAAGGGACATCGCCGATGCTGTGGACAGTCAGGATCTTCTCCGGTGCCTTGGCCCCGGCATGCCAGTTCACCACCCCGGCAAAACTGCAGTCGGAAAACAGTTCGTTGACCGCCGGCAGCTGTTTGGGCCAGTCGTGGCTCAGCACGACGTCGGTTTCCGCGAACAGGTACACATTTCCCGCCGCATCGGTATACTGCCGTACGGGGTGTCCTTCAAAGACCAGGCCGCTGTCGGTCAGCGGGTACATCTTCTCCGCGGCTTTCAGGATGTTTGACCCGGCCGGGTCGGCAGCCTCATCAATGCAGAAGAAATAGACAGCCCGCTTCATTCCGCGTTTTCCTCCGGCATGGATTTCAGCACTTCAAAGTAATTGATCATTAACGGCGCATACGTCGCCGCAAAGACGAGCCCGGACAGGACCGCAGCCTTCTTCCTGTGCTTTGCCGGAAGCGCTGTGCCGACGGCAATGCCCAGGGAGGCAACGCAGATCTTGAGCATGGCCAGATCCTTCCAGCCGCTCGAAGACATCCAGGCATCAGCCGAATCAAACAGTTTTTTCATAGCAGTTTCCTTTCTTTCAGCAATATTGTCAGACACCGGTTACACCCTGCGTCACTTCGGCGAATACGGCAGCGGTTCCCGGTCTTCCTGGTAGCGGATCATGCCGTACCGCCGGGACGGATCGATATACTCGAACTTATGCCGGCGGTAGATGTGGTCTGCCGGGATTCTGGCAATCAGGGTCACAAAGCATTCCTCGTCCGCGTGGGTATCCAGGTAGCCGTCGATCTCCGTCATGATATGGTCCGCGATGCCCTGGCGCTGGAACTGCCGGTCCACCATGATGTCATTGACACTGTAGCACAGACCCCCGTCATCGATGACCCGGCCGAAACCGACCAGCAGGCCATCATCCCAGACCGAGCAGATAAACTCCGAACCCGCCAGGGCCCTGATCACCCGGTCCCGGTCGTGCTTGACGCCGCCCATGCCGGACCGGACCCGGAGGTCGTTGTACTGTTCCGGCGTCGGGATAAGATTTGTATACTGCAGGTTCATATTCGTATCCTTCCTTACGAATCAAGCATAACATAAAAGACCGGTGTCATCTGACCCCGATCCTTTCTGTTATTCCGGCTTTTTTGAAGCCAGAACCTTTTTGAGCAGTTCCTTCAGTGTTTCCTGTTCCGCTTCGGTCAGGGCAGCGAAGAAATTCAGCTGTTCTGTTTCCGGGCGGACATCCGCATTCAGGGTGATGAGGGCGGCCCGCCTGTCGTCTTCGTCACGGCTGCGGCTGATCAGGCCCTTCTCCTCCATCTTGGCAAGGATCTCACTGATGGATCCCGGTCTGACCCGGAGCAGTTCCTGCAGGGCTTTCTGGCCCATGGTGCCGCCGTTTTCATCCAGGATGCGGATGATTCTGTCCTGGGTGGAACCGAAGCGCTCGCGGCCGGAATGGCGGATCATGCGGGCTGTGCCGATGACCATGCCTTCCAGACTGTCCGGATCAAACGGCAGCGGCCGCGGTCCCATCGGCGGACGGCCGAACGGGCCTCTGCCGAAACGGGGGCCGAAGCCCTCCGGTCCGCGTCTGTATTCCGGTTCCTCTGCCTCCGGACGCTCTTCCGGGAAGAAGTCTTCTTTAAACATTTCTCTCATTTTGATACTCCTTTCTTAGGTACCTAAATACCTAACGAGCATAATATAAAACCTCGTAAAGCGTTTGTCAAGGTACCTAATTAAATTTTTTGCATTTTTCTGCATGCCGGGCCGGCTGCGTGCTATCGTTAAACTCAGGAGACTTGTTTATGCAATACAGAAATGATAAAAACGGCACCCCGCTGTCCGTACTCGGCTACGGCTGCATGCGGTTTACCAAAAAAGGCACAGGCATCGATGTTGCCAAAGCCGAGCAGGAAATCCTGACAGCGTACAATGCCGGGGTCAATTACTTTGATACAGCCTATGTATACAGCGGCTCGGAAGCGGCCCTGGGTGAGATTCTGGAGCGCAACGGGCTGCGCGACAAGGTATACATCGCGACCAAGCTGCCCCAGTACCTCATCAGCACCAAAGCCGCTGCCGAAAAGTATTTTGCCGAAGAACTGAACCGGCTGCGCACCGACCATGTCGACTACTACCTGATGCACCACCTGACGGATATTGCCATGTGGGAAAGACTCAAGAACGTCGGGATTATTGACTGGATCAGGGAAAAGAAAGCCTCCGGGGCCATCCGGAACATCGGCTTCTCCTATCACGGCAATACCGAGAACTTCCTGAAGATACTC